>DAORIL010000004.1:0-34598 GCA_035438525.1 Pyrinomonadaceae bacterium | reverse complement strand
TTTTTAGTTTGATAATTTCGCTTGTTTACTTACCGTTAATTGCCTGTAGTAACTTATCGGCTAAATCCTTATCAAGTTTCAAAAGTTCATTGTATTGTGTCCGAGCCGAAGTTTTATCTCCACCTAACACATACATATACCCTAAATTATAAATTGCCTTGGTAAAGTTCGGGCTTAATAATAAACACTGTTTGTAAGCATTGATGGCTTCTGGTCTTTTACTAACGGCATAATAAGCATTTCCTAAAAGATAATATCCATCAGCATTATCAGGTAAAGATTTAGTGTATTCAATTAAACCTTTAACTGCTTTGTTGTAATAGGGAGTAGCAGCATCAGGTTTCTTTAGAAAATCGAGAGCTCGCGCCATGTAAAAATTAGTTTCTCCATCATTCGGACTAATTTTTAAAGCCGAGTTACAAGCATCAATCGCTGAATTATATTGCTTCAAATCATTGTAAGCCCGACATAAGTTGGTATAACCCATTGCCTCTTTTGGAAGCAATTGAATGGCTTTTTTCCCGGCATTAACAGCTTCCTCGTTTTGGTCGGTCAAACTGTAATACCAGGCTAAATTGGTAAATAGAGTGCCATCGTTCGGATGAAGTTCAGTCCCTTTTTTAGCGATGGCGACAGCCTCAGGCAAACGATTCAGTAATTGATAAATTTGGGATAAATTGATGAATGAATTAACAAAATCAGGTTTGGCTGAAATTGCCCTTTCATAAGCGGCGGCAGCATCATCAAATTTTCGCTGACGTTGAAAAGCATCACCAATCAAATACCACGACTCTCCTAAAAATCTGGTTTGTTTTTGAACCGCTTTTAACGCTGCCACACCTTGCGGAACATATTCACCTAAATTAGCATACGAAACAGCAATGATATAGAACAGATCCGCACCATTAGGAGCCGTTGGAGCCGCTTTTTCATACGCACTGATAGCTTCCCGATCCATATTTTTTGCCCGATAAATATCACCGGCAGCAATCAATAATAAATTGTCGTTTGGTCTGGCTTGGAGTGCCGCCTGTAAATCGTGGAGGGCATTATCAAAATCTTTCTTTTCATAAAAAAGCGACCAACGGATTTGATAAATTTGTAATGGAGCCGGAAAACCATCATCCAGCGAACCTGTTAGGGCGCTAAGTGCTGCATCATTTTCTTTTAATTCATAATGACATAACCCTTTGCCAAACTTACCCATTGGGTTTTTTGCCATTATAGCTATCGATTGATCGAATTTTTCAATAGCTAATCTGTATTTCTTTTGTTTATAAAGTTTTTCACCGTCTTGATTTAATTTTCTGGCTTGGTCAACTTGTTTTTTATTTGGCAGTTGCGCTGAGACAACCAAATTCATTGAAATCAAACAAATCAAAATCAAAAATCCTAAAAAAAGTTTTTTGGTCATTTTCACTCTCCAAAATTATTGCAAAATATCAGTTCTACTCGGGGTCTTTGATGTTGGCGTTTTCGGCGGTGTTTTAGCTGGTGGTGTTTTCCCCGGCGTAGTTTGTGTCACTACACGGGTTGGCGTAGGCGTTGCACCTTTGCCCGGGGTCGGGAAACCCGGTCGTTCATCAGGCGTTTTTTCAGTGACAACATCAGGTGTTTTTTCAGTAGTGGTCGTATTTGAATTTCCGCCATTGGTATTTGCCAAATCCGTCGGAGTATTACTATTTGAGTTATTATTAGCCTCCAAAGTCGGTTCAGGTGATGGAGTAACACTTGGCACAGGCGTTGCAGTCGCTGTCGGAACCGGAGTCGGCGTAGCGAGTCCCAATAATTCGGGCTTAAACACATATAATCCGCCACCCACAGCCGCTAAAGCCAAAACTCCTAAACCAAACAAAAGACCCAGAATTAACAACATTTTTCCGCCACCACCGGCAGCTTTTTTCTTTGGCTCAGGCTGTTTTTGCTCAGCAATCGGTTCTTGTGAAACTGGTTTAGATTCAACCGGAGGAATTGCTGCAAAATTTGAAACCTCTTGAACCGGAGCTTCGGAAACTTGTCCATTATAGGCAATCAATGGAACAGTTGCTTCGGGGCTGAAGTCTCCTGTTTGTTTGGTATCAATCTCATCCTGATACGGAGTTGCCGCAACCTCTTGAGGCGGAGTTGCTACTTCTTGATAAGGAGCTGAAACCTCGATTGGCATGACCTCGGTCTTTTCTCCAACCGGTGTTGGTAAAACAAACGGCATCACTTCAGTTTTTTCACCAACTAAAGGCGTTGGGATTTCAACCGGAGTTATTTCTGTGGCTGCTTCGCTCGGAAGAGGAACAGAGGCGACTGTTGCGTCAAAATGGTTTGGCTGTTCAGTAACAACCGGAACATTATCCATGGTTGATTGAACCAAATCAAGCGGCATTACTTCGGTCTTTTCACCAACAGGCTCACTATTTATTGGAGCGGTAAATGCAACGGTTTTAATATCTGATTGCGGTCTAACGGTGTCTGCCTGTTTTAATTCTTCCTCAACGTTAAATGCTACTGTTTGCGCCGACATTGCGGTTTGAACTTGTGAATTTGCTTCGCGCAGGGCAATTTGCATGTCCCGGGCAGTTGCAAAACGCTGTTCCGCACTTAAACTCAATCCCCGTTTAATAACTTCCCAAACTGCCGGAGAAACTTCGGGATTCAACTCAGTCAAAGGCTTGATCGGATCAGCCAAATTGTTCAAAACAGCATCTGCACGAGTCAAAGCATCAGCCGGAACAATGCAGGTTAATAATTGATACATTGTGGCCGAAAGCGAATAAATATCGCTCCGGGAAGTGGTGCCGGTTCCACGAATTTGCTCCATTGAAGCATAATTCGGAGTATAAGCTATAACATTTCCTGTGGTGCTGAGCCGCGTTTCTCCCACTGAATTTTTGGCTAAACCAAAATCTAACAAAATAATATGATTTTCCGTAGTTAATTTTAAGTTTTGCGGTTTGATGTCGCGGTGAATAATCGGCGGTTCGTGCGAATGCAAATAAGAAAGCGCATCAAGCAACTGGTCAGCCCAAAACAAAACCCAACTGACCGGAAAAGGTTTATGGTTCTGTTCTAAACGATTTGATAAATCGTCGCCGGAAATATGCTCCATTACCAAATACTGCACATCACTCTCGGTAAAATGATCACTGACTTTTGGCAAAACCGAATGTCTAAGCCGTGCCAACATTTTTGCTTCGCGTTCAAAAGCCTCGCGTAAGACCACATCATCCGAAAAAAAAGTGCGTTTTAAGGCAATTGCGCTACCCAATCTTTGGTCAACTGCCAAATAAACATCACCCATTCCGCCCTTTCCAATCAACTGGACGACTAAATAACGATTTTGAATTAAAGTATTTGGTGCTAAAGGTTTCATTTTGTTCAGTGGACTAATTTAATCAAAAAATTTTTATATTTTAGTCTTAAAAAGTCCGTATTTATTGAATGCTAACACTCTATTTTGCTCAAAACAAGAAATTTTTATTGACTTGCTACAAGTTTTTCTTTCGGCAACATTGCAGGTTGCCCCGCGTGCTGCCAACATCTTCCCCAACCTTTTACCTTTCGGGTGCAGGGAGTTCCCTTCTTTGTTTGCGCTCCACAAAAATAGACGGTTTCTTCCGACATATTTTGCGGAGTTTCTTTAAGGATTGGTTTTGCAGCGGGGGTTGGAATTTCCTTAACTTGATTACTTGTCGGGTTTTGTAAACTGGAATTTGAAACATTTGTCTGGTTGCCCGACTTTGAAATGTTTGAGTTTTTTTCAATTTGAGTTTTATTCGCCGTTACAACTGCAAATTGATTATTCGCCACATTTATAGGCGCACCAGATGGTTTCAAATAACTGCCAAAGCTAAATAACCCAAGTAAAACTGTCATTCCTAAAACGATTCTGGGAAACCAATCGACCAAGCGAAAACTCGATTCACAATTTTCACAAAACCGAGTGCTGGTCCAGAGTTTCCAATCAAATCTTTCAACTGCTTCCCCGCAATTACAACAAAAATTTGGTCTGTAGAGCATAATTGTCCCCTTTAGCATTGGGGGGCAATTTATAACGAAAGATTATTATAAACTAGAAACTTAACCTTGTTAAGCGGTTTTTCCTAAACATTGAGCAACCACGGTTTCAGAAATCGCGTCTATTGGTTAATATATTTTTTATGAGTATTAAAAAAGTCTTTATTTTTCTTTTTTTACTGGTTATCAACATTTTAACAATTTCAGCCCAGGACGATGATGTGATTAAGTTTGATTCATCAATTGTTCGCTTAAATGTTGGAGTTGTTAATAACAGAGGCGAATCAATCATTAACCTCAACAAAGATGATTTTGCAATTTATGAAGATGGAGTTAAACAATCGATTTCACGCTTTGAACCAACCGTTGCACCATTTAGCGTGGTGATGATTTTGGATATGTCAGGTTCAACTTTAGGATTTCGCGAAACTATCCGCCAGTCTGCCTTTCGTTTTGTTGATGCGCTCCAGCAAGATGATCGGGTAGCAGTGATCGAATTTTATGATAAAGTTAATTTACGCAATGATTTTACCACTGACAGAAAAATAATCGCCAATTCGATTTCAGTCGCAAATGGTCGGGGCAAAACACAGCTTTATAAAGCCTTGTCAATGGCTATGCAAAAACTTGCCGGAGAAGGAAAACGCCGGAAAGCAATTATTGTTTTGACCGATGGGATTGACTCTGCCGCCAGAGATAAAGATCGTAATATTTTGCAAGACATTAACGAAACACAAATGTCAACCGCAATCAAACCGGAAGCAAATGACGATTTAAACCGAGTTTTAAACCAAGCTGATGTCCAAGGCGTAACTATTTATCCGCTGGCGTTACCAACAGGAGACCCCAAAAAATTGGCTGATCCAAGTCCAATTCAAGTCGCAATGTTTGAGGTTGCCCGCGCCAGACTACAGATTTTAGCTAATCGAACCGGAGGAACTTTGAATTCAATCAATCGTTTGGAAGAGATGGGCAGACTTTACGCTTCGGTAGCAGCAGATTTGCGCACCCTTTACACGGTTGAATACCAACCTGCAATTACAGCCCGTGACGGCAAATGGCGGACGATAAAGATTGAAGTCAACAATCCAAACTTAATCGCCAGAACCCGTCAAGGCTATTATGCAAAATAAATTTAATCCTTAAACTTGACAGAAAGAGGCAACATTTGTAGTCTAATAATTTGCTTTATGCACCCGTAGCTCAGCTGGATAGAGTGCTTGACTACGAATCAAGAGGTCGCATGTTCGAATCATGCCGGGTGTATTACTAAAATCAATAAGTTAGAGGCATCGTTTGATGCCTTTTTCTTTTGACCCACACTTTAACCCAACCTTAACTTTGATTTTAACTTTTCCCTTTACCTACACTTAATTTTAAGCAGTTAAATTGAGTTTTAGTAAAATTCAAAGTCAATAATTTATTCCACCTTGACGAAATCGGTTCCAGTGCGACCAAAAGTTTCAGGATGATACATTTCTTCAGCCTTAGCAGGAGGAACAACAAATTGTCCGGGTGTTGTGGCACGGGTGACGTAGGTGTAGTTGTAAACACCTTCCCAGAGCAATGAACAAAAGGCTTCGGCTCGTTCGTCGCGGAAATTTTGATGCTCAAACCATTGTGAACGCCAATACCAATAATTGTATCCGTAGCTTCGACTTCCCATTTCGACAACTTCGGTGTTTCCGCCATTCTTATCCCCGGGAATTGGTTCTGTGACAGCAAGATCAGGGTTCAAAATTTCTAATCCTGCGGGCAGCGGATCAACCAGGGCAACATGATACCGGCGAGCCTGAGCAACCATCGTCAGTTTCACTCTAACTCGTGCCCCTGCTTTAAAAGTCCAACTGCCATCCCCGTTTTGTTTGACATCTTCGGCATTATCAACCGCTTCGTATTTTCGCAAAACTGTAAATCCGTAATCTGCTGGAGCAAGTTTCAGATTCTTCGGGGCGTATTTCATCCCGATTCGATAATAAAGCCGACCTGCACCTTGTTTTTCTAAAATTAGATTTGAAGTGCCGCCCTGCTCCGTCAAATACGACATCGGAATATTTAGTTGATTACTATCAACCGACCGACCTTTGAATAATTCCTCCCCCGCATAAGTATTTCCGAGCCAGATTTTTGTCACAAAATCGGGCGTGACTTTTTCGTAAGTGTTAAAATATTTATCTAATGCTAACAAAATAAAGACATTTTCCTGCGTATTAGCCCAGGCTCCTTTGGTTCGGTGATCAAGCAAGCCGCGCACAAGTTTCGGTATCAAATCATTTTTCGGTTCGGCTTTGAGCATTGCTTCGAGCAAAACGCCATCAGCGCGACGATTTGAATACATAATCAACCAACCGCCATCTCCATAATCTGTAACGAAGTTCGCTGTCGCAGCCGTTTCAGTTGTGCGATTCGTTAAGAAATGTTTGATCGCCTCAACTTCAACAGTCGAATTTTTATCGTCGGCTAAAACTGAAAGAATCCAGCCAAGTGCCTCAAACGGCATTTTTTCAATGGTTGCTTCTTTGAGTAAAGCCTTGGCTTTTGCTGCATCTTTATCACCCATCAAATCACGGACATAAAGTGAGTAAGCCGACATTGTCCAACGAACAGGCGGATAGGTTTTATACCAATTGTCATAATATCGCTCAATATTTTTCAAATAGGGCTTGGTTTTATCAATCATTCCGTCCGGCACTTTGTAACCTTTGGCTTTTGCCAATGCCAGAGCATGAGCCACGTGAACGGTCAAAAAAGGATATTCGTAGCGTTCACGATTGCGTGACCAGAGTCCGAAACTTCCATCTTCCCGTTGACGACCTTTGAGAATTTCGATGTCCTTTTCGTAGCTCTTTTGCAGTTCAGCCGCAGTCGGCATTTCTTTAGCTTTGAATGCTGTCAAAACATCGCGTAGTGCGGCAATTGAAATCATCCTTGACGAAATTTGTTCTGAGCATTCATACGGATAGCGATAAAGATAAATAAATGAATCAGTTAGCTCCTGTAATTGGGTCGAGGAAGTTGTTACTTCCAAACCACCGAATTGAGAGAAAACATCTCCCGGCGTTTGGACTGGCTGCACAATTGCGCCGTTTTCGTCCGTTGTGCCGTAAGTGGCAAAGGCTTCTGTAGTTGCCGGAGTCCAGACGGGCAACGAAATTTCTGCCGCGTCCGACCACTTACCTGAACTGACAGCAATTTGGAAACGTGCAGTTCCCGCTTTTTCAGCCGAAACAGGAAAACGAACTTCGGCGCGGTCATTTGGAGCAATTGTCACTTTACGTCCACCGCCAGCAGTTAGAGTAGCGTAAGTCGCGCGAACTCCAACATCAACCATCATCGGATTATCGGTTTGATTTTGAACTACGATTGGCAGTTCAATTTTATCCCCAAAGTTCATAAATCTCGGCGCAGATGGACGAACCATCAAGGGTTGTTTGGCAGTCAGATTCGATTCACCAGAACCAAAACGCTTTCCGTTATCAACCGAAACCGCCATTACCCGATACCGCGTCAAATTGTCAGGTAATTTTAAATCAACTGTTGCTTTGCCGTTTGAATCCGTTTTAACGGTTGGAGAAAACAAAGCGAGGGCATCAAAATTTGTCCGAAGATTAATTGGCGTATCATTAGCGGGTGATGGTGGTGCTTCAGATTTATCAGCAGCTTTTCGGTCATCTGAATCTTTTGCCTCATTTCTGCTTCGCTCCCTTGCTCCTTCCGTTTTTTTAGGCTCTTCATCTCTCTCCTGAACAACTGAACTTGGCTTGGCAGCAAATTCCCCATCCATCAACAATCCAAGTTTATTTCCGTCTTTTCTATTTAAGTTTGACGGTTTAATATCCTGCGGATTGCCGAGCAAAATATCCTTTCGCAAATGATAGTCGGACACACCGATTCCGCGTTGAGCATAGAATGTGTCGAGCGGGTTTCCGATTCGATAACCTGTTAAAGCCAAAACGCTTTCGTCCACTACAACAACGGCAACTTCACTATTTACAACCGGTTCACCCGAATTATCTTTGACCTCAACATTGATTTTGGTCGTTCCGCCCGGTTCGATTGTTTTCGTCGCCGGTTCAGCCGAAACCGATAATCGGCGTGATTCAAACGAAACGGGCAAATTGAGCGAACCCGTAGCAAAGGCGGGGCGTTTCGCTAGCTTTGTATCAACTTCGCCTTTGTCATCAACTCTCGCTGTTGAGCCAACCAGATCAACTTGAGCATAAATATTCGGCAGATATTTGGCATCAATCGGAATTTTGAGCGTAGTGGTTGATTCTTTCATCGTAAAACGCTCAGTTTTGACAATTCCGCCGCGCCGCAAAGTTAAAACTCCTTCGGACGGAGCGAATGGTGACTGAACTAGAATTTCCGCGACATCCCCGGGCGCGTAATCTTTTTTACTTGGAATCAGATTAACTTCTTCCTGTTCGACAGTGCGTTTCGGCGGAGTTTTTCCGCCTGCCACCCAAACCGTAATTTCGCTTTCATTAAAACGTTCCTGGTCATCCATTACCCGCGCCGTGATGGCATAAACTCCGCCTGCTTTGGCAACGAATTTACATTTTTCGGGCTTTTCGGTGGATTTGATATTGCAGGTTTGCTCGTCAATGGTTTCTTCTTTCCACGCACCTTTGTCAAATGTCCAATCTTTCAAAACGGCTTTGATTTCAACATCCCGATTAGCGACTAATTTTCCGTCAATGTCCGAAACGATTGATTCTAATTCGATATTTTCATTCTTTTGGACAAAAGTTCGATTCGACCGAACACCGACATACAAATTAGCCGAATGAACCAATAAACTAGTTGTGCTTGACCAAGTTTGGCGATTGACGTCCTGCACATTAACGGATGCTGTCACCGTGTATGGGCGCGGGGGATTTGCTGATTCAAAGTCCATTTTCAGCAAATGAATTCCGCTCGCATTTGTCACTCCTTTGAAACTTTGTGAAGTTGTCTGACTATAATTTTCACCACCGCCGCGCCACCACGGATACCATTTTCCAAAGTTAAAATCGCCGCGATTCGGCGGTGTATAATTAGTTGGCGTAGATGTCACCGTCCAATTTGCTTCCGCATTTGCCAAACCGCCGCCTGCATAATATTTGGCTTCGACCGACAAATCCGCTTTTCCACCAACAAAATGCGGTGCCTGTGAATTTACCTTGGCTGAAACTTCAAATTCGGGACGGCGAAATTCCTGAACTTGGAAACTGTGATAAAACTCCGAATAAGAACCGTTTCTACCCAATTGCAAGTTGGAATTACCGAGATTCATCGTATCGGTCAATTTTATTTTGAAATCAAACGCACCAAATGCGTTGAGATCCGTTTCGCCTTTCAAAATTTCGTTACCGCGGGGATCAACTAGACGATAACTTACTTTTGAAGTTGTATCGGTAATTCCGCCAACATCACCAAGTTTTCCGCCTTCAATGTTACGGATATAGCCTTTGATCGAAACTTCTTCTTTCGGACGATACATTTTGCGGTCGTCAAAAACAAACCAACGGGCAGTGTCAGAGTAAGATTTTTTATACCAATTGCCGTAATCCTGATAGTAATAATCGGACTGTTCAGGCATAAATGCGACATCTTTTCCCTTTTTGGCAATCAGAATATTCTGCATTTTCGCCTGATCGTCCGGCAGTGGCAGGCGTAAAATTCCATTTTCAGTCGTTATATTCGACCCTGCTTCATTTATTACTTCTGTTGGCGATGTTTCACCGTTTGAGTCAACTGTGTTTGAATCTTTAATTAAATTATCTGACGTTCCCCAGCTCGTCAACCATTCCCACCAACTCGAAAGCCCTCCTTGACTTTGGACTTCGGACGTTTGATTTTGGACTTTTTTCCCATTGGGATAAATCGAAAGTTCAACTCCGGTCAGAGGCTTTCCGGTTTTTAATTCAGTTGCAAATCCAACTAATTCTTCATTATCAACAAAAGCATCAAGCCCGATTTGTGTCGCCTGACACCAGACGGTAATTTTTTCACGGTCATATTTATCACGCCGAACGGTTGGTTCAATTTCAATAATTGCGTTTCCGTAACCATCGTTTAAGGCTTCGCCTAAATCAATCCGCGTTTCGGTCATTTCGTCGGGTTTATTTGCAATTGATTGAAGATGATCAACCACCAGGCGGCCGGGAATTTTCGGGCGTTTTTGTTCGTCATAATATTGATAATTCATATATTTACGAAACGCTTCCCAATCTTTTGGAGTGACCGCATAGATTTTTACCTTGACGTTTTGATGGTTGGTCGAATAGATCGAATAAGCAGGTTTGGTGGTTGGGTCAAGAACGACAAAGTTTCCGCCTTGGGTAAAAAGTTCCTTTTCGGCTGAACCGACTTTAAAAGTTGCCGTAGCGGGAAGGTCCAAAGTCTGTCCAAAAGTATCTTTGATAGAATTATTAATCGTTACTTTATAAGAGGTTCGCCCTTTTTTGATTCCATTTAGAATCACATATGGACCGCTTGGATAAATATTCAATCCTTCAACTGGCGGTTCAATTTTGACCATCTCTTTGCTGAAACTTGCCGGGTCAATCGGGTTTGTGAACTGCATATACCACGCATCTGTCGGTGGGCAGGTTTTGTTTCCGTAATCATTACACCAGTTGCCTGCAAACCTCATCGCGCCATAAGTTTGAAAGCTATAACTTTGGTCAGCACTTGTCGGAATCGGACCTTCCGCCGAAGCCGTTCCTTTTTGAATGACAACCGAAATTACTGAAGCAGCGGGCAGAGCATTTTCGGTTAATCCATCCGAATTTACCGCGCGAAAAGCTAGCCAACGTTTCGGTTGAGCTTGTTTGGAGTAATATGAAATCGAGCCGTCCTTTTCAATTTCTTCTTGTGTAGCGAGTCGAATCGGCAGAACTTTTCCGCCGCCGGTAACTTTTATTGTTCGCAAAACCGCTTCAGGATTAATTTCCTGATCGAAAGAAACAAACATCAGCGCATCTCGTCGAGTGATTTGATCTTTCGGGATCATTGTTTCGACTTTTGGCGGGGGGGTGGTAAAGGTCCAAACAACATCTTTTTGTAAGGTTTGTCCGTTAGCAGATTTGGTTCCAGCAGGGACTTTGGCAGTAAATTTGGTCGCCATCGGAAATCGTTTGGTCGTATCAAACATCAATGTTTTCGTGCCGAGCCAACGCCATTTGCCATCGGTTTGCGGAGTCAATTGAACAGGAACTGTTTGTGCCGCCTGCTCCTGTGAGGTAACAGCAACCATCGGCTGCGAAAATGTCACACTTAAATCCGGAGCAAGAGGAACGTTACCTTCGGGCGAAAAGCGAACAACCTGCAAATCCTGCTTGTTTTGATCAATATTGATCGGATTTATTTGGTCAGTGGAGGGAAATTTGACGGGAATTTGTTTGCCCGTTTTTGGTGGGGGTAAGCTTCCGGCGCGTTTGGCAAAGTCCGTTTTATCGTTTGCTTCCTCCTTAATTGGCGGAATTCGTTTGAGCAAATTGGACGTTTCATTTTCGGACAGCGGATCGGTTTTGACTTGCGGCTTCACTTCCCTGGTTTCTGCACCTTCTTCGCCATTACTCAAGCGAGATTGTAAACCGTTTGGCAAAACTTGATTCAATTTTGTTTGTTTATTTTGTTGAGGTTTCCCCTGAACTGTTTTTTGAGCCGACACAAAAGGTGTCATTAAACTTAAAAAAATTGAATAAAGCAAAATCATTGAAAGTAAAGATTTATATTGCATTTGATCGTCGTCCTTATCGCTAAAATTGTTGTCCTTCAAGCCGTTTGAGTATGCTGATAGCAATCTTAAGCTAGTCTTTTTCATTTTTAGAACGGTTCAAATATTTTTTTCTTGCAATCTCCTCTGTTGCAATTTCTTTCATCACCAACTAAACCATTATTTAATTTTAAATCTAATTACTGATGTTGATGGTCGAATTCAAAAATCCATAGTCTTTCAAAAACTAAGATTCGAGTTAGTGACAAAGAAAATAGAAAAATAGCAAGGATAAAAGTTAAGCAGTTTGGAAAACAAATTTTCCCCTTTTATGGAATAGAGAAAATATAACGTCCGCTTTAATCAAAAAGATCGAAATTTGATATAGAGTTTTTTTCTATTCATGAATTCGAAAGTAATAAAAAAAACCATATATTGATAAAATATATGGAGTTTAATTTTTTTAATTTATGGAGTTTAATTTTTAATTAGTTTTTAAGTGGGCTTGATGATCTGTCGAATGACTCATTTTCCCAGCATAATCTTCGACAAAATCTTTCATTGCTCCATGACCCCAACGGGTATAAAAATCATAATTTTTCATTTCCTGATAGGTTTGATCTAATCCCCAGCCATATTTATTAAAACGATAAACTGCTCCCATTATTCCGGTTCGATGTCTGCCTCCGGCACAATGAACATAAAAAGTTCCAGTTTCCGGATTATCGACAAGTTTTAGAAAGGTCTCTATACTTTCCGGTTTTGGATACTCTGTATCACTCATCGGAATATTAACATAAGTCATTCCAGCGGCTTCAACCGCAGATTTTTCATAATCCAAAGCATCCTCTCTTAAATCAATAACCGTTTTAATTCCTAAAGTTGCAAGCAATTGAAAATCTTCTTTTTTGGGTTGCGACCCGCGGTAAAAATGTTCATCCATTTGCCCAAAATTTTTGATCTTTATATTTCCAAAATCTTTACTTGGCCCAGTTTGAGAAAAGCTGTTTAAAACTAATCCCAAACCGACAAATACTAGTAAAAACAAGCCGAGACTTTTTTTCATTTTTCTACCTTCACTTAAATTTCAAGTTTAGCAGGACTTATCCTGTTTTTCTTTTTTTAGACGTAAAAGACTTAATCAAAGTTGTCAATTATTTCTATTTTCTCAAGCTAATTGCCCCCATTTATTTTGTATTTATGTTACCCGATAACGGTCAAATTTCTGCAATGATTTAATACAAACCGACGAGGGTTTTCCCTAAAATCTAATATCAATTTTCTTTAAACCATTGTTTCAATGCACCTTATAAAGTTGGGCATAAGAATTGCAAAGTCGGCGATATTATACAGTGCTTATTGCATTTAGAACGATTGAATTAAATAAATTTTGATAAACAAATGAAGAATATAGTTTAGTAGGCAGAGGAGAAATAAGATGTTTGAATACAGAAAGTCATTGATGGTTTTAGTTTCCCTGGTTTTTGCTTTTGCTCAGACCTTAGCAATTGCCGCCCAAACGGAAATAAAAAACTCGACAGCTAACGGGATCTTTTGGAAACCGGTTGTGATAAGCAAACGAAATCTTTTATTAGGTCCTGGTGGAAGAGAAATGTATCCGAATTTGAATAAGATAGTTTTTGTTAAAGAGGTCAAAGGAGGATTTTCTAAAAAATTTCACATAAAGGATGGTTCGGGACATGAATGGGTCGCCAAGGTTGGAAAAGAGGCGCAATCTGAAACGGCGGCGGTGAGATTAATTTGGGCTTTAGGATACGAAACTGAAATAAATTATTTGATACCAAGTTTGACCATCCCCGGCAAAGGAACCTTTCAAAATGTTCGGCTCGAAGCCAGACCTGATAATATTGACCGAAAGAAAAACTGGAATTGGTCAAAGAATCCCTTTACCCACACTAAAGAATTTCAAGGTTTGATTATGATGATGGCTTTTTTGAACAATTGGGATTTAAAAACCTCAAACAATGTAATCCTGCATAATAAAAACAATAATGAAAATTATTATGTTGTAAGTGATCTGGGGGTTTCATTCGGAAAACTAGGAAGCAATCCGCTTCCGATCTTTTGGCGGATCGGGCGAAGTCGAAATGATCCAGTTAATTACAGCAAATCTAAATTAGTCAAAAGTGCTAAAAACGACCGGGTTAAATTAGTTTATAGGGGTAAATCATCAGAGATTTTTATTCCTTTTCCGGCTCAGAACGTGCGTTGGCTGACTGATCTATTAATGAAGTTAAGTGACAAACAAATTTCAGATGCTTTTCGGGCTGCCAATTATTCTCCTGAACATTTAAAGATCTTAACTCAAGAGGTCAAAGATCGTATCCGCGAATTAGATTTGGCAACTAATGAAGCTCTGGCTTCAAAGTAGTTGAAAATTTACTATTACAAAATTGAAAGGCTTACAAAATAGTTACTTTGTAAGCCTTTCAGCATTGATTAAGAAATAAATCAAGATTCTGTCTGTTTTACTCCCGATGCTAAGACTTTTATTTCTCGATTGTAAATCCAAATTTATTATTCGCCTCTAAAACCTTTCAAAATAAAACTTTTGACCTAAAATGCGTGTATGTATTTGATACATTCCGCAAAACCCTCTCTGATCTCCCATCCGCATTAATACTTATAACTTATGCATATACAACTATTTATAAATTTAACAGATACGGAACACCGTTTGCTTAATCATTTTATGTGAAGATCTTGTAATAAAAAGAAAAAATTTTAAAATAGCGATTTTTATATGACACAAAATATCAGACAAATTTACCAAACGGAAGAAACTAATGCCGAATTCCTTTTACCACAACAATTTTCCTTCTCCCCGGAGTATTTATTTAATCGGGAGCTGAGTTTAATTGAATTTTTTCGCCGCGTTTTAGAAGAAGGAATTGATTCATCTCAACCATTGCTCGAAAGATTAAAATTTTTGACGATTTTATCTTCAAATTTAGATGAATTTTTTATGATCCGGGTCTCATCTTTGAAAGAAAAATTTGTTGAAAAGTTATCCCCGGACGGATTGACCCCGGCAGAACAATTAACAGAAATAAAAACTCGTGTGACCGAAATAATTGATTTACAAATGGCATGTCTCCGCGAAGAAATCTTGCCGGAACTTGCCACTCAAGGAATTATTATAGCTACCTATGAATCTTTGAATAAAAAAGAACAAAGCGATTTGGACGAATATTTCAAACAAAAGATTTATCCTATTTTGACCCCGCAAGCAGTAGATCCATCGCATCCGTTTCCATATATTTCGGGTGGAAGCCTTAATATAGGTTTAGTTGTTAAACCAAAAGTAAAGCGCCGGATTGAAAAGGCTTTTTATAAATATCAAACAGGCGATGATTTTTTCGTCAGAATAAAAATTCCGGACTTTGTTCCCAGATTCATTCCAGTTCAAAAAGATTCAACTAAATTCATCATGGCCGAGGATTTAATAAAATCCAATATTCAGATGCTGATTCCTGAATCAAATCCTAACTCTTGTCATTTATTTCGTATTACCCGAGACGGTGACATCGGTTTACGCGAAGAAGAAGCTGAAGATTTGTTACAGATGATGGAGGAAAATCTGAAACAACGCCGATTTGGTGATGTTGTCAGAATTGAAGTTTCAAAATCGATGCCGCGTAAGATGGTTGAGTATTTGATTAATTCGATGGAAATTTCTAATCAAGATGTTTATTCCGTTGATGGTTACATCAATCTTTGCAACTTTATGGAATTATACAAACTTGATTATCCAAATCTTAAAGATATCCCACTGATTTCCTCACGACCCACCATTTTTAATACTCAGGATTCGATCTTTGACCTTATCAAAAAGGACGATATTCTGCTCCATCATCCATATATGCCGTATGACATTGTGACTGATTTTATCAAGGAAGCCGCAGAAGATCCGGATGTTTTAGCCATCAAGATGTGTCTTTATCGAATCGGTGCAAATTCTCCAATTGCGCCTCTTTTAATCAAAGCCAGTGAAAGCGGCAAACAGATAACCGTTTTGATTGAATTAAAGGCCCGTTTTGACGAGGAAAATAATATTGAATGGGCAAAACGTTTTGAACAAGCCGGAATTCACGTTGTTTACGGCATTTTAGGCTTAAAAACACATTGCAAAACCACGCTTATCATTCGCCGTGAAAATGATGAACTACATCGTTATTTGCATATTGCAACCGGTAATTATAACCCGGAAACTTCAGCTTTTTATACGGATCTTGGTTTATTGACCAACGATGAAGAATTAGGTGCTGATACTACTGAATTGTTTAACTTTTTAACTGCCTATACTCAGCGTAAGAATTACCAAAAACTTTTAGTTGCGCCGATAAATTTGCGAAAAAAAATGATTGAAATGATCGAAACGGAAACGGAAAATGCCAAAAACGACTTACCCGCCAGAATTATCGCTAAAATGAATCGTTTAGCTGACGTAGAAATCATTCAGGCACTTTACGCCGCATCAAATGCCGGAGTTGAAATAGATTTGATCATCCGCGGGATTTGTATGCTGCGTCCGCAAGTTCCGGGTCTTTCGGAAAATATTCGAGTCAGAAGCATTGTAGGTCGTCTTTTGGAACATAGCCGCGTTTATTATTTTGCCAATGGCGGCACAGATAATATTTATTTAGGTAGTTCGGATTGGATGCCCCGTAATCTTGACCGCCGAGTAGAAGTTTTGACCCCGATTAAAAGCCCGACTTTGAAAAAATACTTGAAAGATGATTTTTTACTTTCCTATTTGCAGGATAACGTCAAGGCTCGAGAACTAAATTCAGATGGTGTATATGAAAAAGTATTTGCCGAAGAAAATGAGGAGCAATTCAATAGTCAGCTATCATTTCAAGCAAAATCAAATGTAGTTGATTTACATTTATCACACTAAAAACGATAAAAAAACAGGTAATAAAAATTTGCATATGTTAAATAAATTGTTAAAAAATAAAGTTGATATAAACTATTTAAGTTTAATTGTCGCAAGTGTTTTAGTAGTGTCATTTATACTTTTTTTGGTGATTGGAAGTGTTATTTTTTCTCACTTTTCAAACAATTCACCAACTGTCAGTAGTGCCGGCCAGGCACAAGCTAAAGTTATCCCTACAGTAGAAACTCCACCGACAATTTTTCCGGGGGTTTCCACTACTGAATCCCAAAACCCGGAGCCCACAAATGGAATCGGTATTTTGGAAATCATTACCCGTTTGTTGGTCTCAGTCCTATTGGCAACTGTTTTAGCCTTTCGCCCGCGGAAAAATGTTCACCTTTTTGAACGAAATCTTTACGTCGCCCAAACCCAAATTTTGTTAGCCGCTGTAGCGGGAGCCTTAATGATGATTGTGGGGGATAATGCAGCTCGCGCCTTTGCCATTTTTGCAGCTGTTTCTTTGGTGCGATTTAGGACTAATATTCGTGATCCAAAAGAGGTTACAGTCTTATTGATTTGTCTTGCCTTAGGATTATCTGCTGGTGTCGGACGTTGGGATCTGGGATTGACTCTCTGCATTTTTGTTTTATGTCTCCTTTGGGTTTTAGAATATAAGGAACCGGAACAAGCTGTTCGTCCAATGGAATTAACCATCAAAACCCGTAATGTTGATTCCACCAATAATGCATTACAAAAAATCTTTAACAAATTTCGGCTCGAAACTGAAGTCAGGAAAATCAATGCCCCGGACGAAGGTAATCCAGTCGGCAGCATCGTTCATTATCTAAATCTTCGCTTGAGTCTCAGCACGGATTTTTTGAGCAGTCAAATAATCACCTTAGATCGTGAAAATATCGAAGGAATTCAATGGGAGCAAAAGAAAAGCGCAACCGATATTTATCAATAATTTCCTTTGTCGTTAGGAAAAGTTGCAGCCGAATAAATTCTATTATTAGAAAATTAAAAGAGGAGAGTAATTTTTTTACACAAAATTACTCTCCTCTTACGTTTATCATTTATAAATTTATGGGTGAAAGAATAGTCTAAAAAATGAAACTCACAGGTTTTGAAATAAAAAGATAAATCCTTTGTCTCTTAAAACTTGTGAGTTTCATTTTTTAGGAGAAACCCTTTTTCAACCATCCAATTAAAATCAGGATGAAGATTATCAATCTTGATTTTGGAACGGTTATTTATTCCATTTTCTCTTTCAATTTATCAACTAACAAAGTTTGAATTGATAAATTGTTTTGTCACAACGCTAAATACGTTTGTCCTAAAGTTAGGATTCAATTCTCCTTATAATTACCGGCTGATTTTGTTGCATTATGAGCAAAATTTCTCATCAATTTAACCCTATCATGCGTTGCCTTCACCGAATAATATTGTCTTTCAACAATCGTGCGGATATAAGCGGGAAGATTTTTGTCTAAGGCATCTTGATAATTCTTGACTGCTATATCTTCTCCGTGTTCGGCTTCATCTAAAACAACTTGCTTATCGTTTCCGCTAACAACGGCTTTAATGTCCAGCCAACCGCGGCGAAGTGAACCTAAAATTGTTCCTGATTTTTCAGGGTTTCCGCCTAACTCCCGGACCAGGGATTGTAATTCTCCTACAAATTCTGCCCGCTGGTTTCCCAAATTATAAAAGGAGGATTTTAGGTCATCATCCAAAACTCCCTCAGCAGCTTGCTTAAAGCCTTCTTGTCCATCCTTACAGGTTTCAATTAAACCGTTAAGTGTCGAGATGACATCCTCGTTTGATAATACGTCGGCTGCGGAAAAAGTTTTATTTTCGTTTTCATATTGGTTAATCATAATTTCAAAACTCCTTTGATTATTAAAAATTAGTCGAAACTAATTTACATTTATTAAATCAATCCCTGTGCCAAATGTGATTCTTATGTAAATAAAGGGGTTAAGTCCTTCTGATGAGTTTGGTCTGAAATATCCTCAAACATTTTTTGTATCGAATTAGTGCAATCATTTTTTCCAAAATGATCTCTCTTTTTTCTTAAAATCGTTACTCTAAATTTCATTTTTCTGGACTGGTCCCAGTAAAAGTTCACTTTTGCTAATGCAAGTCAGAGGGGCTTTAAGAATAAGAAAAGTTAGGTCTGCGGTTCATTCAAATGCTTGTAATACTGAAATAAACTAGTTTTAATTCAGATTAAAATTGCTCTAATACAAATTAAAGCTCCCTTTATACATAATCAAATTACTCTAGTGCAGATCCTTATTGCTTTTTTACATATTCAGATTGCTTTAGTAAAGAATCAGTTCGCTTTTATGCTTATTAAAGCAATTCTAATGCAGTTTAGACCGGTTCTACTTTAAGTTAAGTATTTCTCAAAAATTCACAAAAAATTAACCCTGAACAAAAGAAAAACTCCGCCGAAACGAAGTTTGGTAAAAGCATTCCTTCAAAGTTTTCCTTTTGCTGGTAACTCAATATTTGGAATTATTGACGATAAGCCACATTAGCAGGCGAACTTGAAGTTAATTCAAAAGTTGTTCCACTACCTAATTCCAGGTTATCTCTCCCTTGGATTAATACAGATATTAAAATTAATCTTACCTTGTTCAAACCAACTCCTTTTTCTTGATCACACTGGCTCAAAAAAATAACCAGCATCACGATTTTTGTTGAATTCGCTTCAACTTAATTAATCTAAATGGCAACCTTTGTGTCATGAATTTAGGATAGGAGATAAAATCAATCATTGTTTGATTTACTTAATTTAGAATACATTCAGCAATTTTGTCGGCTAATTCTATTTTTCAAACCATTGACTTATCGTGGAAACTTCCAACTCATCTCAATAAATTCCAGTAAAGAATATGAAAATCAGATCATTATTCGATGATTGATAACGAGGCATAAATTAAAGACAGAAAATAAGTTAGCTGTCCTCGGCTAATTATAAAATTGCCTCCTGAAATAAAGATCCGGCTATTTTGTCAGGGTTACTAAATTACAGTTTTCAGGTTCAATTTCCGACTGGAGAAGCCGAAACGTTCGTATTTCCGTTCACTTTATCTTCGATTTTTTTCGGCAAAGGGGTCAGGAAGATAATTCCAGTAACAATAATAGTTAGAATAATTAGTGCAAAACTGATTATTGCCCAATTTAATCCACTGTTTAGCCTCTCATTCCCTTGAATTTCTGCAACTTTTTCTTCTACTTTAAGTTCAGTTTGTTTCATTTTTATTCACCTCTATAAAATAATTTCTTACTTTCTACTTTTCGGCAATTTAGGGACCAAACTAATAAATTGTATAAGATACGGCTTTATTTGATTTGATATGTGAATTGTTTAAAGGGGATTTGTATTGAAATGTTCCAAACCAGATTCAAAGTCAATTTTAGATTTCCAAAGCGTTTGCATGGAAAAGTTAGATTTTCCATTTAATTTTAATTAAATTAAACATTTAGAATAAATTTTAGATTATTTTCCGTTTTTTTCCTCCTTTTTCATCTAAATATTTGCATTACAACAATCGTTAGAAAAATAATAAACATTAATGAAACTTCGTTTAGGCATAATCATTGGAATTTTTATGGCTTTTTTGAGCCTCTATCCACAGATCTATTTTCAAATAAAACGTGGTGATAATTATAATGGAGCTACTTTTTATTACGATTTTGATGAATCCGGTTACGCCTCCTATTTACAAGCCTTAATTGATGGCAGACCACGCAAAAACAGTATTTATCAGGGTTCTGTCGAGCCGAATACAAACGAAAATCTGTTCTCAATCCAATTTGCCAGTGCATATTTGGTAGCAATTCCTGCTAGATTGTTAGGAATTTCAGCTGATACGGCTTTTTTGCTGATTTCAGCTATCTTTTCTTTTTTGGCAAGCCTTGTAATTTTTTATTTACTCTTACAAATCACTGAAAACGAGCAGATTGCCGCAGTTGGAACACTTTTTATTTTAATTATTGGAGCCAATGTTGCAGGAATCAGTATTCTCAAAGAGACTTTTGGGTTTGGTGCCTCAGCATTTTATTTAACTTTCCTGCGCCGTTTTACTCCGGCAGTTACATTTCCCGTTATTTTTGTATTAATTAGTTGTGTTTGGATTGGGTTAAAATCAATTAAACCAAAAGCAAAATTACTTTATGCGTTAATCGCCTCACTTTGTTTTGCCTTTTTGGTTTTTGGCTATTTCTTTTATTGGACAGCAATTCTGGCTTGGATTTTTACCGTTTTTTGTTTGAGTTTTTTGCTGCCAAATAGAAATCAAAATTGGAATTTTTGGCTGGTATCCTTTTTAGGGATTGTTCTAACTTTTATTCCTTATTTTTGGCTACTTGCCGAAAGAAATCCAACAACCGATGCTTCGCAGGTTTTAGAGCACACCCGAAGAATCATTTTTTTGCGTCCGACCTTATTGGCGGGATTATTAGTTCTTTTTTTAACTGCCATTTCAATCAAATTAAAACGGATCGAATTCAAAAATCAAACTACGGTTTTTATCATTTCATTGGCAATTTTACCGATTTTTGTTTTTAACCAGCAAATCATTACCGGTTATTCCCTCCAGCCTTTGCATTATAATATGTATATCCTCAACTATCTGAGTGTATTGGCTTTAGTTTTGTTAATCGGAGAGGTATTTAAGAATAGTTTACCAAAAATAAAACCTTTAATTTGGACAAGTTTGGTGATTATTATTTGCACTTGGGGAATTATTGAAACAAATTACACGATTCAATATCGCTTTGGCTACAACCTAATGCGAGATAAAGCAGTTCTGGTAAATCGCCGTTTAGCTGAAATTGCAAAAGCCGACTTTGAAAATGAAAAAACTAAAATAACCTTTAATTTAGAATCAATTCAAGGGGATAATCAACCAACTAATGCACCACAAGGGGTTTTGTGGGCGGAGCATCTCTATATTGGCGGAAATATGTCAGTTGAGGAGCATCAACGCCGTTATTTTTTATATCTTCATTTTCAAAATAGAACGACAAATCAACTTCGACAACAATTAGAAAATTGTCCCAATGAAACCTGCCGCGCCCTGATCGGTTGGCGGATAAACCCCACACTTTCATTTAATTCCAGTAAGGTTAATCAGGATGAAATAGATCTGTTGGTTGAAAAATACTCGAAATTTATTCAAAACATTTCAAATGCCGAAGTATTAAATCCGACCATCTCTTATTTAATTGTGCCAAATGGAATGATTTTCGATTTGAGGAATTTTGAAAAATGGTATCAAAAAGTAAATAGCGAGCAAATCGGAGATTACACTCTTTATTATGTAAAACCGATTGCCCGCTGATTTAGTTTTTGTTTCGATTATTTTCCGGGATTTCTATCCTTGAATTGTTCATACAATTCCGTGTGTCGGCTGGTTAAAGGCAAAAGTCGTCCGTTGATGAACAAATATTTGACTTTGGTGCGATTATCCAACATATCACCATCAGTGACCACAACATTGGCAACCTTTCCGACTTCAAGCGAACCGAGTTTGTCCGCCACACCAAGAATTTGAGCGGGATAAAGCGTAACTGCTTTTAATGCCTCCTCTTTTGGCAAATCAAATGCCGCCGCCATTCCGGCTTGTTCGGGTAAATCACGGATTATTGCGTTTTCACCATTGGTTGCAATACAGAATTGAACTCCGGCTTTTTGAAGCTTGCCAGGTTCAACAAAAAAAGCGTCGTAAGCATCATCGTCACGAGTTGGAACTGCGTAAATATTGGTGTAAATTACCGGAATATTTTTTTGTTTCAGTTCTGTTGCTGCTCTGGATGCTTCCTGACCACCTAAAATGATCGCCTTTGTTTTTGTATCATCGGCAAATTTAATGACCGCCTTGATGTCACGTTCACGCTCTGCCGTGAAAATGATCGGTTTTTCGCCACGAGCAAACGGAACAATTGCCGCCATTCTCAAATCAGTTTTCGGCTTTGGCAATGTTTTATCTTTGGCATAAGCATCCTGCAAACGACCATATTCCAAAGCATCTTTAAAAGTCTTTTTCAAAGCTTCGACCTGTGTGTCACGTCGTCTGACAAGTTCATTAAAATCAAGAGCTTGCCCGCCAAAACCACCGAATCCACCAAATCTTCCACCGGCAACTCTTGGAAAATTGATAACTAAGGCATTGTTTGCCACAACTGTCATTTCACCGGCAGTTGAACCGACCAAATTAATGATTGCCGATTGACCAGAAATAACCCCGCTTTCAGGCTTGGTCAAAACGGTTGTAATGCCACTAACGCGGGAAACATTAACAAAGGCCGAATAAGGATTAACGGCGGTTATGGCTTTTTCGTTAGCATTATTATCCCCAACTTCGGGGAGATCATTGGGTCCTGGTGCGCCCTGTTCCGCAACTTCCACTAATCCTAAATTTGTTGCCGCATTGATCATTCCCGGATAAACACTTAAGCCTTTTGCATCAATAACCTCTGCACCGCTCGGAGCAGTTGGAGTTGCTCCGACTGCCAAAATTTTCCCGTCTTTAATAACAATGGTTCCGTTTTCAATGACAGCACCAGAAACCGTAAAAATCTTAGCGTTTTTAATAACAAAGGTTCCGGCTTTGCCGTTATTGTTCTGTAAAGCTCCACTGTTCATCTGAGCATTTACAGTCAATCCGCCAATCAGTAATGCCAAACATAAACTTAGTAATTTTTTAATTTGAGATTTCATTAGTTATTTCCCCCTTTTTCTGCATCGTCATGTTCAGTTTTGCGTTTTTCGCTCGGAACTCTCGGTGGTCCGCCGCCAGTTCCCGGTGCACGATTGACATCGGCTTTTTCTAATTCCTGACGTTCTTTTTCCATTGCCAGACGTTTCGCCGCATCCTGCGTCCTGTCAAAATAGATTTCGCCTTCGATCATCGTGGTTTCAACCCGTGAATAACTGCTGAAAGGATGTGCTGTCCAGATAACGATGTCGGCATCTTTGCCAACTTCGATCGAACCTGTCCGTTTATCAATTCCAAGTTGTTTGGCAGGATTGAGGGTGACCATTTTTAAGGCTTCTTCTTCGGGAACATCACCGTATTTCATAACCTTAGCGGCATCTAAATTTAATCGACGCATCCGTTCATCATCATCAGAATTGATCGAAACAACAACACCGTGTTTCCATAAAATTGCTGCATTGTAAGGAATTGCGTCCCAGGCTTCAATTTTATAACCCCAATAATCTGAAAATATCGAAACGCCTGCTCCGTGTTTGGCAACTTCGGAGGCAATTTTATAAGTTTCTAACCCGTGTTGAAGTGTTCGGACACGAAACCCGAATTCCTCAGCAAGCTGTAAAAGAGCCAAATATTCTTCGGCACGATAACCATGTGAATGGACGTATCTTTTTCCTTCCAGAATTTCTACAATCGGCTCAAGCTCTAAATCTTTGCGCGGAGGAATCGCGGTTTTGTCACCTTTAGCAGCTTTGGCACGATATTCATCCCATTCGGCTTTATAATCACGTGCCCGCACAAATGCATCACGGATAACTTCATTTACGCCCATTCGGTTAGCCGGATAGCGACGTGTTTGACCAGGAAGATTAGGAACGTTTGAACGCTTCGGGTTTTCGCCTAGCGCGAATTTTATTCCGGGCGGCGCATCGGGAATCGGCAGTTCTTCAATCGGTTTGCCGTATTTCGCTTTAACGACGGTGTTTTGTCCGCCGATGGCGTTTGCCGAACCATGTAATAAATTTAATCCCGTAACGCCGCCCGCCAAAGCACGATAAAGTGTTATATCGTTGGAATTAATGATATCGCGGGTGCGAGTCATCGAAGTTACGCTATAAGAGCCTTCGTTAATTCCTCCGTCCATCATTGAATGCGAGTGACAATCAATAATTCCCGGCGAAATGAATTTTCCGGTTGCATCAATCACTTTTGCGTTTGACGATGCGGTTAAACCTTTGCCGATTTTGGTGATTTTACCGTTTTGAATCAGAATATCCGTATTCAACAAAGTGCCGTTTATAGCAGTTAAAATCGTGGCGTTTTTAATTAAAACATCCTGTGTCTGTCCGAAAATATTGACGGCAAACACAAGCAAACAAAAGATTGTTATCAAGAAGCCTTTTTTCATTTTAGTTGACCTGTTCATTTTTAAATCCTGATAAATTTACCTTACGGTTTTTTCGTTCCCGAAAATGGAATCGCGCCTTGCGGAGTATTAACGGTTCCCGAAATCTGATTGCCGTTGACCTTGCCGGTGTAGGTCACATCAAACGTTTGACCGCCGAAAGAGACTGATGTATCAAAGGTAAAACCTCCATCTGCGGTTGGTTTCCCGTTCTTGATTTCGCTTGTTCCGAGTGTCGTCGCTACGTTACCGGTTAATCTGTCACCTTGTTGGCTAAAATTGATCGTTCCCGTAATCGTTTGTCCCGGAACTTCAACTGTAATATTCCAAGCACCGTTCAAAGTTGAAGACGTTGGAGCAGTTGTTGGAGCATCTCCGCCCCCACTTGGTCTTTGAAATCTTCCGCCGGTTGGCGCGGGAGGTTTCTGTTCAAACATTTTTCCATCAACAAAAACGTGGGTGATTACTTTTGCTCTGTCAAAAATATCGCCGCGAACTACAACCAAATTAGCAATTTTTCCTTTTTCAATTGAACCCAGTCGGTCATCAACATCAAAGATTTTAGCTGAGTTTAAAGTCATTGAGCGAAGCGCATCGTCTTTCGATAAGCCATTTTCGACTGTTTTTGCGGCATTACTTAAAAAGTCCGCCGCAGTTGCCCCGCCTGATTGAAAAGCGAATGGAACTCCTGCTTGTTTCAAACGTGCGGCACATTTTGGAACTTCCACACGAAAACGCAATGTTTCCAGGTCTTCAGGATCAGCATCAGGTGCATTTGAACTGGTTCGTTTAGGAAAATTCAAAGAAAGCAGGACTGTTGCTTTACTGGCTTTCAGGCGATCGGTAACCTTCCACGCTTCCTGTCCGCCGACAATCACCGGAACTAAATTAAATTCTTTGGCAAAATCCAAAACGCGGATAATTTCAATTTGGCTATTGGCATTAAAAGCCGCCGGAACTTCTCGATTTAACAAAGGAAAAAGTGCCTCAAGTGATTTATCCGACTCAGGACGTTTCATTCCTTTTGGATCTTTTTTGTAGGCATTTGTCCACGCTTGCAGTCTTTGAGCATCAAGGAATATTTGCCGTAAAGCCGAAAAACTTCCCATCATTGAAGTCGGATAGCCTCCGCCCAACGGAACAAACGAAATATGAAGCGCAACAGGTGATCGCAAAATCATTTCAGAAGCCGAATCTCCCGCAGTATTAATAAGTGCAGATTGTCCATTAAAAATCCGTTCCCGCGGCACACTCAAAACCGTGGTAAACCCGCCGTTTCGAGCAGTTTCGACGGAAGCATCATCAAACTTAATCAAATTGGAAGCAGAAACTTCCGGCTGCAATCCGGTTGGATAATTTGAATTTGATTGCGGTTGAGTTGCTTGTGCCTGCGCTTGCTGTGGGAATCCGCCGCCCTGGCCGCGCCCCTGACCTTGCTGTTGCTGGGCTGCCGCAATTCCAACGCCGGAAGCCGCATCAAAAAAGCCGGGATAGACAGTTAACCCAGACGCATCAATAACTTGCGAATCTGCCGGGATAGAAATTCCGGCTCCCAAATTTTGGATCAATCCATCGCGAATTATGATTGTTCCTTTATCAATTGGTGCACCAGAAACCGTAACGATTTTGGCATTGGTAATTGCATAGCTTTGAGCAAAAACAGACAGACTTAAAAGCGAAATTATCGCAAAAAAAGCGAAAATTGTTTTTTTCATATTCTTTTAGGAAAGTTATTTATAGCGAAGGCAAAAAGACAAACCTATATTTTACATTTAATCTGCTTTTTACTTTTTCACCTAAATTTATTGGGAACTACTTATGCAAAATGTTTTACGGAAGTGTAATCTAAATGGTTTCGGAAAAGCAACGAGATTTATGTAAATTTTCGTAAAGTATTCATAAATTTAGCAAAGTAGGAGGTTAATTGACCAACTAAAGGCAGAAGACCTTTATTTTCATAGCCTTCCACCTTTAACGGAATATTTTTCTTAAGAAATTAGTTCTTTTGGAACTGCCAGGAATTTAACAATCCAACAATTGTTCCGCCAATCAATCCGCCAATCAATCCCAAAATTCCTAACGCTCTAAAACTTGGATTGAGCATAGCAAAAAAACTAAATGCACCGACTCCCCCAATTGCCCCGAGAATTGTTAAAGGCAAAGATTTTCGTAAATCAAACGGCTTTTTCTCACCGGTTGAAAGCGGTAAAATCGCTTTGAATTTATCGTAGTCCCAACAAATCAAATACAGATTTGCCAAAAACATCAGTGAAGTTATGACCCAAGTTCCCTGAAATCCAACTGAAATGGTAATGACGGCAATATTTAAAACAATTGGGAAAAAAATAGTTGCGCCAAGCGTGGAAGTTCGCGGGATCAATAATAAAATTGCGGCTAAAACCTGACAAAACCCAACAAAACGATACCAGCCGCCAGTTTGATAAAAAGCCTCAAAGAAAAAACCGACCGGATTATCCAGCGGTAAGGAAGTAAACCGATTTCCCAGTAATTTCGTCATTCCCGAAGGAATAAAGGCAATCGCCAAAATTACCCGAATAAAGGCTGCAAAATATTGTAAAAAACGATTTTGTTTAACTTTTGTATGTAATGAATCCAAATAATTTTCGATAGACATAAAAAACTCCAATCTGTTTTTCATAACGTGATTGGAGTTTTTCAGGTTTCAAAAAAATAAATTTAAGCCTCAATTCTAGCAATAAAACAACCTGCTTCGGAATTGCGAAGGTTGAGATAAAGCACGTTCGGCAAATTTAATAGTTCTTCAATTTGTTCATCAATTTCAATAATTTTGACAGGCTCGCGTTTAATTAACTCGCTATTTTCCCCAAAACCTTCTAAAAGCATTGGGATTTCTCTTAAATCAATCGGAAAACTATTTTCTGAATATGCTTTGCAACTATCTTTATGGATAAAAATCGGACCCGGCAAAGGCAAATTGGATAAACCTTCAAACGAATTGTAGGTAAATAAAATTCGTTCTTCCTGACCTTGATCGAAAGTTTTCAGACACGAGCGGCAAGGACCATAACCTTTTGCAATGTCAACAGTTGCCGGATGTCCATATTGCGGTGATTTTAGATTTTCGCGCACACGTTCACTTATTTCCGAAGGAATCGGAATCACTTTGTAACTCATAAATTTTCACCTTTAGTTATGCTTTTGCTGCTTCGCTTTGTTGTTTTTTCTCAGTTTCAATTAACTTTTTCTTTCGTTCGATTCCCCATCGATAACCGCTTAAACTGCCGTCGCTTCCAACCACCCGGTGACACGGAATAACAACTGCCACCCGGTTGGTCGCGCAGGCTCGCGCCACTGCCCGAACTGCTTTCGGATTACCCAAACTTTCGGCAACCTGTTTATAAGATAGAGTTTTGCCGTATGGAATTTTTCGTAAGGCTTCCCAGACCCGCATTTGAAAAGCTGTTGCCTGCACATCGATCGGCAAAACAATTCGCTTATTTTTGCCTGAAAGATTTTGCAAAATTACTTCAACAAATTTTTTCAAATTTGTTTCGTCTTTTTTAATTTCTGCCTGTTTATATTCTTCCTGCAGCTTTTCGGTCAAATAACTTTCATCATCACCAAAAGTTACTGCACAGACACCTTTTTCGGTTCGGGCGACCAGCATTTTTCCAAGTTCACAATTTGTAATCGTATAATCAATTTTCATTCCTTTTCCGCCTTTTTGATAAGTTTTCGGAGTCATCCCGAGTTTGTCGGAAATATTTTCATAAAGCCGACTACTCGATCCGTAACCACTTTCATACATTGCGGTTACAACATCGCTTCCCTGTTTTATCTCACTTTTGAACTTTTCCAGACGCAAATTTTCCGCATATTTTTTCGGTGAAACTCCGATAATTTCTTTGAAAGTCCGTTGCAGATGATAAGGACTCAAATTTAATTCTGCGCTCAAATCATCCAACGAAATATTTTCTTCTTTTTCCAAAATTTCGCACACTCGCAAAACAGTTTCGATTTGCGGATCGATGGTCTTTTCCAGTTTTGGGTGACAGCGCAAACATGCCCGAAACCCTTTATTTTCAGCTTCTTGCCAGGTTCTGACAAATTCAATATTTTCGCGTTTAGGCAATCGCGCGGTGCAAGTCGGTTTGCAATAAATTTTGGTTGTTTTAACCGTTACAAAAAATATTCCGTTAAATCTTGCATCGTTTGTGGTCATTGCTTGCCAAAAAATTTCGTTATTCATCATAATTACGAGTTTATGTCGCTTTAAAACTAAAATCTATCCGAAAATTGCGGTAGAATTTATTTTATGAATCCGATTATTTTATTTGACGGCGTTTGTAATTTTTGTAATGGTTCGGTGAATTTTATTATTGAACACGACAAGGAAGGCTACTTTAAATTTGCTCCGCTGCAATCTGAGGTCGGACAAAAACATATTGAAAAATTTGGATTAAGCAATGTGGATTCAATAATTTTGGTAGAGGATGAAAAAGCCTATACCCATTCGACGGCGGCGGTAAGAATTGCAAAACATTTAGACGGAATTTGGTCTTTAGGGTATCTCTTTGTTATCATTCCGCGTCCGATTCGGAATCTTTTCTATAAACTTTTTGCCAAAAATCGTTATCGTCTATTTGGAAAAAAAGATGTTTGTATGATGCCAACGCCGGAAATTAAGGCAAGATTTGTGTCATAAAATTTGGACAAAAGAAAAATTTCAGAAACAATTTACTAATTAATCTTCCCCAATAAAAGATTAACCAGTATAACTATTTCATAATTTCTCTTCTGTCCATATGGTCGAAATTAATAAAGATCAATTTCGACAATCTTTTTCAAAACTGAAAATGACAAAACTAATGAGCAAAAACGAAATTTTTTATTTTAGTTAACTACTTCCAGACAACAAAGCACAGAACTAGTTCCTTTACCAGTTAATTAAAACTATTCAAGCTATTCTTTTTAACAACTTAATTGAGATTCTAAGCTTTTTTTGTTATTTTGAAATACACAATAATACCCATTTTCATAAGTAAGGTTACTTATTTTTCAAAAAAACTAATTTTTCCGAATTGATGAATTAAAAGATCTTGAAAGGATTGTTGCAATATTTTTTAAGGTGATAAATTAACGGGCTGTAAGCTGGCATTTTATAAAAAGTGAGGCAAACTACCTTCCTTCACATTTTCTATGAAATCCCCCGGATGAATGTAGGATTGCCACTGAAATTTGTGTTGTTTAGTAATTTGCCTCGTGTCAAAACCTTGGAGCTCCTAGTTTCGACAAACCTATAAAGATTACGGATGCTTGAAAAATTTACTTTTGCTTGCTTTTTATTCAAAAGCATTTACACAACTAACCTCAAAAACCTTTTTAAACTTTCCTTAATCGTGAAAGTAAAAAATGCTAAAGAGAGTAGTTTGTAAATAATTTTCTACCAATAACCCTTTCAAAATGTTAGGGCTAAATAAATATTACAGGATTAAAACTTTTTGAAAATACAAAACGTCACCCAATTTTAGGGGATAAAGATACTTATTTTGCATAAGTAAGATTACTCACTTTAACTAAGTAAGCTTGCCCAACCTCAGCCAAATTTTGTTTTGTTTTCAATGGCAAACTTCAATAAGGAATTGATGCCGCTGAGATTTAGTTTGTGGCAAATGTTGTAACGATGACGGTCAATTGTTCGATGACTGACAAACAATTCGACCGCAATCTCTTTGGTGGTTTTATGTTCAGCAATGAGGCGGAGAATTTGTAATTCGGTAGCCGTTAGGTTTTCTATTTGAGGGGCAAAATTCTTAGTATTTTGATTGCGACTAACTAAATAAGTCGATAATTTGGGGGTAATAAAATTTTTTCCTTTGGCAACAGTTTGAATGGCATTGACTATGTCCGTGATTGCCGAATCCTTTAATAAATACCCCTTTACACCGGCTTCAAGTGCAGAATTAAAAGTAGCTTCTTCATCATGCATTGTTAAGAAGATAATATTTAAATCATTTTCCGCATTGCGTAACGCACGAACAACCTCAAAACCATTTAAATCCGGCATACTTAAGTCCAATACGGCGACATCGGGTTTAAGCCTTTGAATTTGGGCAAGCGCCGTCGTTCCATCAAATGCTTCGCCAACGATCTTTAAATTTGATTCAGATTCAATAATCATACGCAATCCTTTTAAGAAAACAGGATGATCATCAGCAATTACTACTTTAATTACGCTTTTCATTTTATTTTTTTTAGACTAACTTCTACAACAATTTCTGTTCCTTGTCCGATTATAGAATTTATGGTCAGAATACCATTTAGCATTTTTGTCCGATCCTTGATTCCATTTATTCCCAAACCGAACTCTTTATCACTTAGTTCATTTTGATTGAATCCGATCCCATTATCCCTAACCGTCAAATTTAGCAAACCATTATAAAGTTTTAGTGAAACAGCGGCTTTAGTTGCTTTGGAATGTTTGACTATATTTGTAACAATTTCCTGTAAAATCCGGTAAAGATTTATTTCTAACTCTTTGGGCAAAATCCCGTCAACCTGGTCAATTTCCGTTTGAAAATCAATTTTACTTGATTCAGCAATCTGTTTGACCATAAATTTAGCTGTATTTGTAAATCCGGCTTTTTCTAAATGATATGGACTCAACGTTTTTGCCATGTTACGAATATCATTGAGAGTTTGTTCAGCTATTTCGTCAATTTGAGAAATTTGCTCTCTGATTTTACTGTTTTTTGGAGTTTTCAGTAAACAATAAGCTGCCCAATTTTTAATTATTAATAGTTGCTGCCCAAAATTATCATGGATCTCTGCGGCAATTCTTCCCCGTTCTATTTCCTGCGCCATTAGTAATCTTTGAGCATATTCATCCATAAAGGCTTTCTGTCGTGCAAATTGCCAATTCCGGTATCGGAAAATAATCATTAAAATAAGTAAACCAATGGCAATCATTAAAATCATGAACCACCAGGTTAAATAAATCGGCGGATAAACAATAATCTCTAATTGGGCAACATCCTGACTCCAATTTCCGTTAGGATCTGTTGCTTTTACCGAAAAAAGATACTTTCCCGCAGGTAACCGAGGATAAAAGGCGCTCCGCCTGTTTCCGGCTTCTTCCCAGTCCCCATCCAGTCCCGCCATACGATAGCGAAAGCGGACTTCCTCAGGATGACGAAGATTTATTTCGTTAAAACGAATTTCCAAATCTTCATGGTCATAATTAAGTTCAAGAATTTCCGGCAGTTTTTGCAAGGTATTTTCAATTACGATATCTTCAATTACCGGCTTGTTAGAAATTAATTGATTCTGTTTTGTATCAATTACAACCAAACCGTTTGTAATTGGAAACCACAATTCACCATCTGAGGTAATTATTCCCGCATTTTGGTAACCTCCCCTGCCTTCGATATTAGTCTTTCCGTCAGTAGAAGTTTGAATCTGGCTGTAAATTTGGTTTGGCTCACCAATATTTAAACCATTGAGTATTTTTCGATTTATCAGGAAAACTCCATGTCCTCCTAAAAACCACAAATTGTCTTTCTCATCGCTTATTATGCGTGAAATAAAATCATCAAAAAGTCCTTGACCACTACTTATTGAGGTAAAAATACCATCGTTGAAACGAGTCACTCCCCCGCCAAAAGTGGCGAACCAAATGACTTTATTTTCATCTTCATAAATATCCCGGACATAATTGTTTGACAAACCGTTCAAGGTCGTAAAATTTGTAAACTTACCATCCTTTAAGCAGCTCACACCCTTTTTCGTAGCCAGCCAAATCGCACCGTCACTAGTCTCTTTAATCAGATTTACCGAATTATCTATTAACCCATCTTCAACGGTGTATTTTGCAATAACTTGTTGTTTGTCAGTGACAAAAACTCCGCAATTTTCACAACCAACCCAAAGGTGTTTTTGTCTGTCCTCAAATAATCCTCCCCCGATACTTGTTTTGTCCCAGTTTATCCCCTGATGGAATGAAAATTTTCCGGCACGGTAGCTTTGCAATCCGCCATAAGTATTACTCCACAATGTCCCCTCACTATCAATTAAAAGTGAACCCCGGGCGGAATCATTTTTTGAGACTTGCTCAAGTTTTCCGTCTTTCCAAATATTCAACCCCAATTCGGTAGCGATCCAAACGTTTCCCTCACGATCCTCGGCTAATGAATTTACAGAATTTATCGGGTTTCCTCTTTCGTTACGCAAAAGTCGAACACGCCAGTTCAATAACTGAATCAAACCATCATTTTGCCGTCCAAGCCATAGATCATCATCCTGATCTACAAAAATACAACGTGCGGTGTTCCCTACTACTCCTTCAATAACTGATTCTTCGATTTTGTCCTTTGTTACTCCATACAATTTGTCATTGACATCCAGCCAAAACTTTCCGTCTTTTGAAGTGGCAGTCCCAACGTCCCAAACAGTTTTCCCAAATTGTTTGAGAATTTCATATGTTCCATTTTGATAAAGTCCGAATTCATTGGATTTAACCACCCAAAAACCGCCATCGGGAAGGGGTTCAAATGCAACAATTTCGCCTAAATTATTTTCATCCCGAACAAATTTACCATCTTGAAATCGAAATAATTTTTTCTGTGAAACTAACCATAAATTATCATTCGAGTCCTTTCTAAGATGTTCGATCGGTTCGTTAAAATCCATTTTTTGACAGGATTCCCGACAAATCTGTAAACCGGAATGGCTTGCTACCAATAAATCCCCGTTTTTATCCACTAAGAAATTACTAATTTCCGCATGGTTGATTTTTTGACCATCATCAATTTGGATAAAATTTCTATTTTTATATTGAATAATTTCACCGGTTTCCGTTCCTATCCAAATTGTTCCTTGCTGATCTACAACTAATGCTGAAATATGGTTGTTTTTTAGTTCGGGAGTGTTAGCAGTGGTAAAATTTCTAAAGTTTATTCCGTCAAATCTAGCCAATCCCGCTGGAGTTCCTAACCACAAATACCCATCAGGAGTTTGGACAATTGAGGTGACGGAATTTTGCGGTAACCCTTTGAGAGTCCAGCTTACCTGTAAGAATTCATGGTTTTGGTGTTTGGCCTTCACTGAAATTATGAGGAGTAAAACCAAAAGGTTTAAACCTAAGAATTTCCTAATAAAAACGCGCATTTTTTTTTGCTCAATGATAAAATTATCGAATTAATTGGAACTATAACTTTTATTTTTGAATAAAGGCAAGCTATGAACGAAACAACCTTAACTTCTTTAGAATATGATAAACTTCGCCAACTTCTCTCCCGTTATGCACAAACGCCGATGGGGAAAGGCTATCTGGAAAATCTGGAGCCAATGACCAGTCGTTTAGTGCTGGAGCAAGATTTACAGAACATTACCGAAACAATTTTGCTCAACGAAGAAAAGCAAGTAACGTGGAATTTTTCTGAATTGATCGAACCTTCGGACGCAATCGCTATCCTAAAAATTCGTAATGCTACCCTCGAACCTCATTCTTTGCTTGAATTAACCCGTCTTTGCAATCAAGCACTTTTTGCTCGTTCTCTAATTTCACCCGAAAAAGAATTTGTTCCGAACATTTGGAAAATCGTCGAGAAATTGCCGAAAACCTTGTTTGACGTTTTGGCTAAAGTCAACAAAAAACTGCTTCCGAGTGGTGAAATTGACGATACGGCTTCGCCCGAATTAGCCAAAATCCGACGCGAGATCAACAATCAGCGCGGACGTTTGCAAAAAACTCTTGAAGGATTGATGCGAAACAATTCCGAAGCCATCCAGGATGCCATCGTCACTCAGCGAAACGAGCGTTTTGTCGTTCCCGTGAAGGCTGATTTTCGCGGAAAAATCAATGGTGTC
>DAORIL010000003.1:0-35676 GCA_035438525.1 Pyrinomonadaceae bacterium | reverse complement strand
GCCGGGCCAGCCCCGATATTTTTGGAAGGAACGTGACTCCTATGGCGAAATCCGCCGTGTCCCTCAATCCCACCCGTGACGATTTCGAGGCCCTTAAACCTTTAACTACCCGCCATCTCTGGCATATTGTCAAAAGAAAAGGTGAACTTGCCGGAATTGGAAAACTTGCCCCGCACGATTTAAGAAGAACCGCGATAACCAAAGCTTTTCAGCAAAATACTCCAATTACCGCCATCTTGAATATGAGTAAGCATAAATCGGTGGAAACTTTGATGATTTACAACAAAGGATTGGATAATCTGGAAAATAATGCCGTTCATCTGATAAATTATGATGAAGACTGAGAACTATAAAACATTTATTTGCAATGGTTTGTAAAATCATCAGAGGACGATTTGATGATTCGTTTAAGCAGTTTTAAGCAAGATAGTAAAAATTTGTTCCGTTGCTATCGCTTCCCCTGTTCCGCCGTAATAACCTCCGGTTGAACCTCCGTAATAACCAGAGCCGTAAGATGAGCCGTAACTGCTCATTCCGCCGTAACCGCTGCTGTTATTCAGATAATTGCTGTAACTGTTGGTTCCCCAGCAGGACGGCAAATTGATATTGAAGCTGCGGGCTAGTCCCTCGACAATTTGATTCATCATCGGGACGGTTTCCAAGCCGAACAACGGCACATTCGGCTGATTCGGCTGATTCGGAATAGTTGGATTATATGGGTTGTAAGGATTATACGGATTGTAGGGATTGTAATAATTGTTGTTATTGTTAGTGGTTGTTCCCGGATTATAGGTAAAGCCGTATTGTTGAGCGTTTCGATTCAAAACAAACTGCAATTCATTCAAAAAACTATTGATCTGTGAATAGGCTCCCGCCAGTTCAATGGTTTTCTCCCCCAATTTCCGTAAGTCCTCGTATTTGCCCGAAAGGACTTTCATCAGTTGTTTGCGGTATTTGGGGCGGGGGTAGAGAAAGAAAACGGGTTGCGAATCGTAAGGAACGGTAAAGGAATATTCCTTATACCAGCCGGTTTTACGGAATTGGATCTCTTCGGAAACCGGATTGGATTTGGATTTATCTTTCAAAAGGTGGTTGGAACTTGAATCCTTCATTCTTCGCAAAGGATTGATAAAAGTCACCAGAAATGTCCAATCCCACATCGTTTGGTCAAGTTTGAGACCGCCGACCTGTTCATCGGAAAGTTTGATCTTCAAAACATCGCCTTTTTCAACCCGTGGAACCTGAGTAATCGGCAAAGGTTCTTTGCCTTCACGCACGACATTGATCTGAAAACGGGCAATTTCCTGGCGAAACACTTGCGAATTCCGCAGATAATTCTGATTCGGCTGATACATTGCCGAATAGTTTTGTGGCTGATTAAACTGTTGTGGGTAGAATGTTTGAGTTAAGAAAAGTTGACAAACAATTACCAAGCCAAAACTAAACATCAATTTCCACAAAGAAATCGGGAAACACATTTTGCGACAAAAAGCGGCAATATACATCTTTGGTCTCCTTTTTGTTTATCCAAAAATAGCGGATAAAAGTAAATCAACTGAAACTAATTTTCAACAGACAACCGGGGTAAGGGAAAAAATACGAATGAATAATTAGGTGTTAGCTAAGATCAACACCTTTCAATTAACAAAATTGTTTACTATTTGATAGATTTCTTGGTGACGATAGCAACTTCTTTGGCTAATCCGCGAGTTGCACCGTTTGAATCTCCGCCGAAAAGTCCGATTATTACTTTGCCGTCAACTGTTTTTTCTAAGACGACTTTTCCGGTTGCTTTATCGGTGATTGTGATCAATGCCGCTACTTTTGTTTTGCCCGCACCAAACCCAATCAGATAGCGGGCGGCGCGGTTGCCCGGTTCGTATTTGGTAATTGTTCCGGTTAAAACAAGGTTCGGCTCAGTTTTGGCAACCGGTTCAGTAGTTGGCTCAGGTTTAGCTTCACCCTCGGCTTTGTCGGTTTTGGCGGGTTCGGCTGGAGCGTCGATCAAGACCTGTCCGAAAATGTTGGTCTTTTTCAATTCATCCACGATTTCAGCCATCATTACATCAACAGCCGTTGCCGGAAATTCGACTCCTTGTTTTATTTCAAACTTTTTCACCTCAATCGTTTGTTTGGTCTGAGTGGCAGTATTGCCGTTTTTTTCGTTTTGGGCAAAGGATGTGAATGCCAGCAAAAGTCCAATGATCAGGGACAGAGCAAATTTTGTTTTTAAGTCTTTCATTTTTTTGGATACTCCTTTTTTTCTGCTATTTAGCAATTTTCCAAAGTTTAACTGTTCCGTCATTGCCGCCTGTCAGCAATAAATTTCCATCGGGTGAAAATTCAATGTCGCTCAATTCGTAAGGTAGTTCGCTGTCCTGGAAAAATCTATTCTTGGGGTGTTGTCCTTCGGCAAGCAGTTGTCCCGTTTGGAAAGAAAAAAGTCCAAACTTTTTGTAACCGCCGATGGCAACCATTGAATTATCGGGGGCAAAGGCAACTGTAAACGCTCCGCGCCATTTGTCGGGAACTTCGATAATTTGCGTCCGTTTACCATCTGACAAATCCCAAATTTCAACCGCACTATGTTCGTCAGCGTGACCTTTTCTTTGGATTGCGGTGACGGCTAAAAACCTTGAATCTGCCGAAAATGTCCAATCTTGATAAACATTAGTGGCTAAATCAATTCGTTTTTGCGTTGATAAATCCCAAACTCTAATAAAATCAACCGACATTTTTTGATTCTTGAAATAAACAGCTAACCATTGTCCGTTTGGTGACATCAAGACTCGCTCGGATTGAACAGGTTGCTTCTCGTCCGGCGGCAAAAACCGTTTGACCTCGCTTCCGTCGGAAGTTTTCCAAATTCGGGCAATTCCGCCTAAATTTGAAGCCAATAATTCGCCATCGGGGGAAAATGACAAATCATCAATTACCCGATACCATTGGTCATTGACTATTGGCAGACTCAGTTTTTCTTTGCCGGTTGCAATGTCCCAAATGGTTACTTTGAATGGAATAGTTTGCGAATTTTCAAACTGTTTTTCAGCAGTTGCTAAAAAATGTCCGTCAGGAGAGAATCTCGCGCCAAGCATCGTTGCCTGACTTGGCGCAAATTGAATAATTCGCCGACCTGATGAAACTTCAATAATTTCTACTGAGTTTCGCCCCATCAAAGTCAAGAGTTTTCCATCAAAAGAAAAAGTTCCTTTATGGTAGTTGTCAAATGTTTGCCATTTTGTTAGCTCAGATTGGGAATTTATCAGCATATCTAATACTACCAAACAAAAATCTCCTTTTCTGTCTACAAAAGAGATGATAAGTAGTAAATAGACAAATAAAGTTATTTTAGGCATTAAAATTTAAACCAAAATTAGACTTCTATTCGGTAGCTTAAAAACTATTGAGCTGCTTTAGGAGCAATCGCATAGGCAATAATAACAATAATTGCTAAACCAATTGCTACACCAATTGCAATTTTAACTCCTGTAGATAAATTGTTTCCTTTTATCTGTTTAGTTTGCGGATATGGAACTTCTTTTGTTTCACCTGTTTTTTCATCAACAACTAAAAAACTATCTTCATTTATTTGACTGATGTAACCGTTTAGTTTTGTGCCATCTTTTAGTTTGACTTGAACTTTAGCATCAGTTCCGATGCCAAGTTTAGTGACATTTATTTTTATTTTTTCAGCAAATTTGGCTTCTTTTTCTGCTTTGGTTTCAGCAAAAATTGTTGCACTCAAAGAAAGATTAATTACTAAAACTGTTAAGATCAAAGTTAAATATTTTCTATACATACTATCTCCTTTTTTTTACTTAAACTTAGCTTTTGGACATTATTAAATCGCAAGTCAAATTTAATAATATATGCAAATCAAGGGTTTAAACAACAAGTTAATAATCGATAATTTACAAGCAAGGGTTAGGCGAAAGCCCTAATTAAAAAGCAATAGCTCATTTATTTTCAATACAGATATTTCCCCCAGTTAAATTCGCATAATTTATAAAATATAACATCATTTACATTCCCAACTTGAACGAAATGCAACACTATAAGGATTTGTTTGTGTTCCACCACCTAAGTATTTTCCCAATGTGTGCGGAACAACTTCAGTAAGCACATGTAATACTGAAGCCCACGGAGTGCGGTTGGGATTAAATAAGTCAATATCAGCTTCAAGTTTCCTACCAGTCCCTGGGTCAAAAGACATTTGAAGGCTATTGGAAAATGGATTATGTCTCCAACTATCCTCATAACCAGGGTGGTTTTGACCTTTATTAATATCAAAAGCAAAAGTTCCTGATGATTTTACTTGATTTACCAAGTTGCTTGCTCCTGATCCCGCTACGAAAAATGTCCTATCCTGTTGAATTCCACCTGCTGCCCAGTCTACTAACCATCCGACTAACGAAAGCCCTGCCGCCGCAATTGCAGCTACTATATTAAAGTAGCCCAATCTCTGTTTGTTTTTCAATTTGTTCCATTGTTCAAGACTAACACCTCTTTCGGCAAGTTCTTGCTGACGACTTATGGAAAGTCCCTCATAGTTTGGCACGTTACACCTAGTTGCTAATTGTTTTATTCCACTAATAGCTTCTGTTGCTAATTTAAACCCGATTGTTCCGGCAATTGAATAGGCTGTCCACTTTATTACTCCAAGGACAATTCTTGCGAAAAGGTGTTTGGCAATACCTGAAAATACCTTAATCATCCATGTTAATTGTCCCGTATGCAAACCTATCCATACGAGAGCCACAACTATTGCAACTAGTAGAATTATTCGCAAAATTTTCTTGAAGAATCCCCAAAATAGCCCTGTCGGGTCAGTCCGATTGATCGGATCATTGCCAACGTAATTATACATATTAAGGCTCTGCGGATTCAGCAAATTAGCGGCTTTCATTCCAATCGGGTCAACCTGCGTAAATCGCCCTTGTTTGCTGTCGTAAGTCCGATTTTGAGCATAATCCAACCCCGTTCGTGCGCTCCGCTCGTAACTCGTAAAGCGTTTGGAACTCAAGCCACTCGAACTTGATTCTGCTCCAAGTGCCGTTCCGAATGGCAAAGTTGTTTGTTCAACGCTCGTTCCTGCCACTTGATTCGTTATTACACGAGTTCCCAATTTATCAGGGTGATGATATTCAATCGTTTCGCCACCGCTTCCGTTTGGTGCAGAACTTGAAAGGATTTTATCACCCATATAAACATAACCTTTTGTCCAAACCAACGCTCCGTTTCCGCTATATTCCGTGTATTCGGTGGCTCCGTCATAATAGGTCGTTTGATTAGAAACATAATCGGTCAGCGATAATCTGATATTACCGAAACCAAACTGCTGAGTCTGAATCGGAGTGCTTCCGCTATCAGGCATTATCGCTACTAAACGGTTGGCGGCATCATATTCAAATCTCATCCAATCCGTCTGATTTTCAGCAATTTACGGGAGTATTGAGTGAGAAAATGAAGTAAACTTATTCTTAAATTGAAAGGTTGCAAAATTAACATAAGAACCCGTTTAAAATTACAACCTTTACTAAATTAAATGCTGACCCGTTTAAATAATTTACATTCCTTTCGTTACAATAACTATTCCCCTCTGGCATGTAATACTGCAATTAACACCCCAATAAAAATTCCTGCAATAATTGCAATTTTTACACCAGAAGATAAATTATTACCCTTAACCTGTTTAGTTTGCGGATATAGAACTTCAGTAGGACTACCTGTCTTATCCTCAACTACAACAAAACTGTTTTCATTGATTTGACTTATGTAGCCTTTTAATTTAGTTCCGTCTTTAAGTTTAATTTCAACACGAGACTCCTTTCCTACACCCAATTTAATTATATTTGCCTTTACTTTATCGGCAAATTTTGCGTCCTTCTCAGCTTTTGTCTCAGCCAAAACTGCCACAAAGCTTAGATTTATTAGTAAAGCTATAACTAGCATTGACAATAATTTTCTTAACATTTGTATCTCCTATTATTTTTTAAGTTACGAAATTTTTCTCGAAATATCTTGAATAAATGGACAAGAATCTTTCATTTATTTACATTCCCAGTTTGAACGGTAGCCAACATTATATGGACTAGTCTTAGTTCCACCGAACACATATCCCAAGAAGTCGTGAGAAACGACCTCATACATATGCCCAAATCCTGCCTTATTCCAATTAAAGAAATCTATATCAGCATCAATATTTTTCCCATTTTCAGAAAAACTGGTTTGTAAACTTCTTAGCGAAGAGTTGAATCTATATCCAATTGGATAACCTCTATGCCCATTGCTTTCTGCAAATAAACTAGATGATTTTATTTGCGTCAACAGATCTTGCGCGCCATCTCCCTGTTTAAAGAAAACTCTATCTTGCTGAATTCCTTTATCTTTATCCCAATCAACTAACCAACCTGCAAGTGATAATCCAGCAGCGGAAAATGCCGCTGTTATATTGAAATATCCAAGCCTTTGTTTGTTTTTTAAACTATTCCATTGCTCTGGACTGACCCCTCTTTGTCGTAATTCTTCCTGTCGCCCAAATGATAGACCCGAAAAATTTGGAACTTTACATTTATTTGCCAGTTGTTTAATGCCAGAGTAAATAGTTGCGCCAATTTTAGCAGCAAAAAAACTAGCTGCAAATAAAATAGATGCCCCTAAAAGTATGTTAAGAAATCCACCAGCCGCAATAAAGGCAACCCCAATTCCAACTACAGTGACAAAGGCAACATATAAAGCGACAAAGAGAAGAACCTTCAAAAAGGCTTTGAAAAATTTCTTCAAAGCTCCCCAAAATAGCCCTGTCGGGTCAGTCCGATTGATCGGATCATTGCCAACGTAGTTATACATATTAAGGCTCTGCGGATTCAGCAAATTAGCAGCTTTCATCCCAATCGGATCAACCTGAGTAAATCTGCCTTGTTTGCTGTCATAAGTCCGATTTTGAGCATAATCCAACCCTGTTCGTGCGCTCCGCTCGTAACTCGTAAAACGTTTGGAACTCAAGCCACTCGAACTTGATTCAGCCCCCAAAGCTGTCCCAAAAGGCAACGTGGTTTGTTCTACGCTTGAACCTAAAACTTGATTCGTTATTACACGAGTTCCTAATTTATCGGGATGATGATATTCAATCGTCTCGCCACCGCTACCATTTGGTGCAGAACTTGAGAGAATTTTATCACCCATATAAACGTAACCTTTTGTCCAAACCAACGCTCCGTTTCCACTATATTCCGTGTATTCGGTGGCTCCATCATAATAGGTCGTTTGATTAGAAACATAATCGGTCAGCGATAATCTGATATTACCGAAACCAAACTGCTGAGTCTGAATCGGAGTGCTTCCCGAATCGGGCATTACGGCAACTAAACGGTTGGCGGCATCGTATTCAAATCTGTTCCAATCCGTCTGATTTTCGGCTAAAGCACGAGTTTGATTTCCGGCTAAATCATATTCAAATTGTCCTGTTCCATTAGATGTGGTAATCCGGTTGGTAGCAGTATCGTAAGCCAGATTAGCGATTCCATCTCTCGGCATTGCCGAATTATCCGCCGCCACGCTATTAGTCGCTAAATTGACATTGGTTCGATTTCCATAACGGTCATAAACATACTCCTGTTGTGAAAGTGCGCCGTTGGCGCCGCCTTTGACATATCTTAACCGCCCGACTGAATCGTAAATATATTCACGGTCTTTGGTATTGGTAAGATTATTGTAAATTTTAGTCAATGCACCTGTTTTCCAAGCCGTATCGGTATTTCCCGCACTATTGTTTCTGGTATAATCATAACTCAAATTTAACAATTTGACATTAAAGTTATTGGCATTAACAACTTGCTGATTAGTCATCAAGCCCGTTACCGGGTCAAAAGTATATTGCTCTTGAATCTGATTCGCTCCGGTCGGACCAACATTGATGGCGGTAGTTTGGCTTGCCGCGTTATAGACAATATTTCCGGCTTGTTGCTGATTGTTAACTACCAAACTGCTCAATCTTCCGGCAACATCATACGAATTGTTGACTTGCTTGCGCGGGCTTCCCGTCATTCCATATTGAGCCGGATAAAGGGTTTGAGTTATCCGATGCAATGAATCGTAAGCATAGTTGGTCGTCATCGGATAACTGGTTCTATTCAGAACAGTTAAAGTCGTTTGATTAACCCGTCCCTGACCATCGGTATAAAAATATTCTTCGGTGCTGACACCTTGCGTGGTGACACTCTTGATTCGGGTCTGGTCGCCGCCCGTTTCATACAGATAATTGGTTGCCGGAACCGCCGCGATTGGTTTTGAAGAATCTCGCGGACCCGACAAATCGTAATTTATTTCCCAGAGCCGGTTTAAGGGGTCGTCGCCCCCCCCTAGGTTAGAAGGAAGCTGATAAATATAATTGGTTCTGACACCTCTGGCATCAGTCTTTTGGGTAATGTTTGAGCGACCATCGTAAGTGACAGCCCCACTCCATTTTGCATTCGTCCCATTAACGCCGACATAAACTCCGGCATCATTGATAGTTGCCGCTTGTTCCGCTAATTTTTGCCGGATCATCCGGTTTAAAGTGTCAAAGAGAAATTCCCGTATCTGACTGCCTTGAGTGGATTTAGTCAAATTATTTTGGACATCATATTCGTAAGTTGTGACCAAATTTCCCGAATTGGAAAGCAACCCGTTGCTATCTGGATTCGGCTCAACCACTTCAGCCATTTGCCCCAAAGCATTGGTGCGTGACCAACGCTCCCGCCCCCACGCATCTACTTGGCGGATGGTTTCACCCGCCGCCGAGGAAGCCGAACTTGGTCTGCCGGATTCGTTATAATATGCGAATGAAGTGCTGTTATCAGGAGATTTAATCCAAATTGTTCGTCCTAAAAAATCATAGCCGTTTTCCGTCCAATACACGGGATCACCGCTTCGATACGGATTTGATTGTTTCCAGATTTGTCCAAGATTGGTGTATTGAGTATCAACCATATCAACCACATTACCGACACCTAATGCCTCTTCGCGTTTGACTTTGCCGATACCGTTCAAATATTTAATATTCTGACTCGCCAAATTTCCCCCGTATTCGTGCGTTTCGGTAGTAACTTTCAAAGCTGCATCATCATAAAATGTTTGGGTATAAGCCCCGGTGGATGAAGTCAAAACAGTTGCCCGCAAAGCATTAACATCGTAGGTAGTTGCGTCTGTTTGTCCATTCGGATTGGTGGTTGAGGTTACTAATCCGGTGTTAAAATCGTATGCTGTCCAAGTAACATTTTTGTTAGCTGTCCCGGAACCTCCTGAGCCTCTTGTATTTTTGGTGGGATACGCATATTGATTAGTTGCCGCATATTCATACGTTTTTAACTCGCAACAAGCCGCAGTTTCCGCGACAACGTTTCCTGTGATGTCATATTGCTTGGTGGTGACTACCGATTGACTTGGATTGGTGCTTTGGGCATCCGCATAACTCGTTATTTTAGTGACATTGCCCCTAAATACCGTATTCGGATCATATGCACTGACTTGCTCATATTCGTTACAGGTAAAATGACAATTATCTTCCCATTGCGGGTAGTCTCCAGTATAAACAATTTGTCCCTCATAATAACATTCCGAATAATTCCATTGTCCACCTATGCAATCCCCGTCCTGAGTCACTGTTGTAAACGGGTCTGAAGTATAGTTGTGCATAATTACACCTGTGGCGGGTGCTAGATTTGGAGCTTGCGTCACGGGCATCGTCGGATTATTGTCATATTCATATTCGGTGCGGGATTGCCGAAGCCCGGTTGGTCCGTCATAAACCTCTTGATATTTGACTAAACTAAAAATATGCCGATTATACCAATAAGGATTGGAATACCCGGCATTTAGCACATAATCGGTTTTGGTTTCTCTGAGTAATTCATTATTATAACCAAACTCTTTTTTAGAAATGACTTGATTATGATTTACTCCGTAGGTTAGTTCAGTTCGCTTAACTTGCTGATTTTCATTGGTTTCTTTTGTTTCGGTAGGAACGGGTGAATCATAAACCCCCAAGACCCATCGCACTTGTGAAGATGAAATAACAACTTCGGCATTATTGACAATTTTGATGGTCTCATCCGCAAAGATCAGTCCATCCGTCCAGCCGTTTGTTTTATAAGCATATTGTTTACTGATCAAACCATTGGGTTGGGTAACTTTGGTCGTATAACAAGCCGCATTGTTTCCAAAAATATCAACTTTTGAATCATTTTTATTGACATTGTAAAAAGTTTCTGCCGGAGAGGTATCAATCCCTTCCCAACTTTCGGTTAACTTATCATATGTTGGAGCGTCACTCAGCGAGCCGCTCGTCAAAAAGTTATAAACTGCTAATTTGGTATTACTTAAACTTCCCGGATTGACTGTTCCTTGATTAGTAGTCGTGCCGGTTGAACTCATTTGCCGTCTTTCCGCGACCTTTTGAATCATTCCATAACTTGAATATGAATCTTGCTCACCAAACCAATAACCTGTGTTATTGGCAGGGTAAAAAATAGAATCAATCACCCACGGCGTGTTGGTTGGATAATCTACCCCCAAACTCCCGAAATTATAACCCAGCGTTAATTGACTGTAATGAAGCTGCACCGCTGTTCGGGTTGAACCGCCGTTGAACCCCGGAACCGTCACCGAAATTAAACGATTTGACGAATCATAATTGAAATTGATAACTCTGCCTAAGGTATCGGTAACAGTGGTAATATTTGGTCCTTGATTGTTCTGGTAAGTGATGGTGATGTAATTTCCATTAGGGTCTGTAATTTGAGTTGGATAAACTTGATCATTATAGGCAGACTGACTACCATAATAAACAACCGTTCCATTGGCAAGTTTGGCGGAACCGCTTAAATAAGTGCCATATGTGCTTGAAGAATAATAACAGGTATAGTCGGTAAATGAGTTATCTGCCGTGTGTCCGGTAAAACTGTTGGAAAAATAACTGCCATAGCTGTAAGTGCTGTTACTGCCGGAATAAGCCTTGCGCGTTCCATCCGCATCAATCAGCATACAACCGCCGTTAGCTCCCATATAGATCATCTTTCCAAAACCCAAACTCCAACCCGGCGCGGGATTTCCTTTATCCGAATCAAACGACATTGTGCTACCTGTTTTACTCCAAACCCGCGAGTTGTAACTAAGAGCAAGGTTGATGTCAATACCTCTGCCCGGCAGAGAAACCACCGGGGCAGAAAATTGAAAATTACCATTTCCGGCTTCGGCATCGGGTGAACTTCCGGGAGGATCGCCAATTTGATTATCAGGATTGTCGGCTTCCCACCAATTACTACCATTCCAACCGTCCTCATCTGCCGGACGATACCTTACCGGGGCGACTGATTTAACAACTTTAGCTTTTTTAGAGTTGTTTTTCGATTTTGATTCTTCAGCAGATTTCTTTTCATTTTGAGCTGCTTCAACCGCAGCCTGAATTTTACTTTCATCCGGCATTCCTTCGGCTTCCGCCCGGTCAACTCCTTCCGGTTTTGCTTCATTGGTTTCAGCTTTTTGAAATGGATCCGGCTTTTTAGTTTTTAACTCAGTTTGCTTAATTTTGATTTCATTTTGCTTTTGCTTAAATTCTTCATTTCGCTTTTCCTCGTCTTCGCGTTTGTAATTGGTCTTGGAGGAAATTTCTCTGGAAACTAATTTATTTTCAGTTTTTAGTTTAGCAAGTCCTTGCTTTTCTTTGTCATTGGTTTCAGCTTCGCTTTTTTGCAAAAGTTTTTGCAATCCATAACCTTCATTTGGTAAAACCGTCACATTGATTTGTGATTGAACTCCTTGAGTTTCCGCCACAATGATAAAAGTTCCGGGAATTTTAGCTTCAAAATTTCCGTTATTCAGTCTTTTGGCAGGGCGTTTTCGCAAGGTATCGGTAATTGACCAGGTAAATTGGAGACCACTGGCAGGCTGTCCCTTTTGCAAACCAACCGCTGTAAAGTTGATTTTTTCGCCTTGCATTATGGTCAGTTCACCTTTTTCATCGCTTGGCAAAATAGCAACACGCTCAACTTGTTGTTGACGAGAACCAAACACCTTGAACAAAAAGCCTAAACTATCAGGAATCCACGAAGAAATAGTTTCTCCCCAATTACTTGTCGCCAGTGCAAATTGAACGCTCTTTTGATACTCATCAGCTGTGACTACTACGGTTCTGGACGCATCAGGCGAAGCAAAAACCGTTGTGGAAAAGATCGTGAAAATCAACAACATCGAAGCAAATCTTTGTTTCCAGGAAACCTGATTCAAAACTGCTAATGACTTCAAATAACGAAGTTTTCTGACTTTTTGTTGAAGGGAACCTCGACGTTTGAATGATCTGTTTTCGGCTGAGACTAAATCATTCTGAGTTAAGTGACTATTTAAACTGGTGGTCGAATCATTGACGGTTTTCATTCTCTGCTCTCCTTTCAAAATGCTGAAAATATTGAAGATGGAAAACCAAGTAAGTATAATTGCCAAAACAGATACGATCAAAAACCTACTTGATTTTGACTAATATCAGCAAAAATTTACAAGTTGCAATGTAAATCAAATAAATATTGAAAATTGAGATTTACTGTTAGGGGGTTGAGAATCAGAGAATGAGACTGCTGTTCTGAGATTCATTTAAGAGTAAATCAAACTACACCTATTATTTATCCAAACGATTCTTGAAACACTTCAAAATCGGCAATTGGAAGTTGATACAAACAGGCAAGTGACTCAAAAGGTTCGGCGTAAATGGTATAGGGCGTGGAAGCCGTGCCGAGTCGAATCGATGAGTGGCTTGTCTAACTACTTAAAACGAGACAATGAAATATTGAAATAAAAAAAGAAACTTATCTTTTCAAACTTTCAATAATGCTAAGGTTGTTCTGAACGAGAGCAATCTAACACAAGTAAAAATAAAAAAGCAACCCCAAATTGCAGAGTTTTGACATACTTTTCCCGCCCCCCCCCTTGTAAGTGTTGTAATACTTATAGTTATACCTTTAATATTTTTATTTTTTTTTAACAGTTAACCGATTCTGCTGATTGGTTCTTAAAAATTTTGCTAAGTTTTCGCCATTCAGCAAAATTTGTTTATTTTTTGTTCAATAAATTCTCAGGACCTTGGTTTTAAACCTCCGATTTTTATTACCTCAAACCTTAAAATCCGTCCCAAACAAATTTCAAAAGGGAGAAATTTTTCATTTTTTTCTCAAAAGTTCAACAAGCAAAATGCTGTTTTTTCGTAAAATTTTCCAATTTAAAAATGTGACACGGCTTTCTTAATGGTATTTGAGGTAATTATGCTTATGTCAAATACTTGGGTTCGGTGTATAATCTGAAAAATTCAAAATATCTATATTTTTCGAGGATTTTTGATAAAAATCAGACTGAAATTGTCTAAAATTACCGGAAATTGGAAATATCTTTAACGATGGATGAAAACTTAGAGCAAAATTTAATTGTCCCGCTGATAAATGTGACAACGGTTGAGAAATTCAATCTTAAAATCGTGACTCCGTTCTTTGAACGGTCGGTGTCCGATGAAACGCGTCGGGCTTATCGCAGAATCGCCAAAGAATTCTTTATCTACTTTCATTTCAAAAATCCGGCTGAAATAAATCACGGAGATGTTCAACGCTGGCGTGATCATTTGATTTCCTTGAAGAAAAGTGATGCTACCATCAGACTCAAACTTTCGGTCATTCGCTCAATGTTCGATTATTTGAAAATTGCCGGAATTGTTGATCGAAATCCGGCTTTAACAAAACTTGTCCGTCCACCCGTTCAGTCCGAAGATTTGCGCGGACGGGCTTTGACTAACAAGGAAGTGAATTATTTGCTGGCAGGTCCCGACCAATCAAAAGTAGAAGGAGCGAGGGATTATGCGCTGATTTTATTGATGTTACGGACAAGTTTGCGGGTTGGTGAGGCTTGTTCATTGAAAGTCTCTTCAATCAAATGGAGTCACGGCAGATGGATTTTGAAATTTAAAGTCAAAGGCGGGCGGGAAAGAACTATTCCGTTGCCACCGGAAGTTAAAAAAGCAATTGACCATTATTTAAAACTAGATAAAGACCGCCGCCAATTACAACATTCAAATCATAGTGAAAGCTATATTTTTCAGCCTTTGACCAATTATCGAACCCTAAATTTCGACAAAGCTATTTCCAAACAAATGGCGTGGAATATTGTCAAGAAATGGGGCGACTTTGGTGGGATTGGAAAAATCTCGCCGCACGATTTACGGCGAACGGCGATTACAAAGGCTTTAGATCAGGGACTAACCTATCGGCAAGTCCAAATGATGACCGGACATAAAGACCCGAAAACAGTAATGCGTTATGACCACGGAAGGGAGAATCTGGAACAAAACGCAGTTAATTTCTTGAATTATGACGAAAACTTGTAAAACTTATTTTAGTCTGAGTTTTCGGACTTTTTGAAATGTTTCTCAAATAGTTGTTTTGCCAAAATATTTCCTTCTTCAGTCAGGAGAACGCTTTTGGCTTTACTCTGAGGATCGCTAATCAAACCTTTTTCATGTAATCGTGCCAGAGCACCCCAATCCAGAGATTTCCAGGCAAAAACAGCAAATTTATCCTGCCAGGAATTGTAATGGAGCAATGCCAGAACGATTTCATCGAATTTATCCTGATTTACTTCCATATCATTAGAATAATCAAAAGCAGAAATAATACAAGTAGAATTTTCAGGAAAGAGTTGGAAAGGTTGTGAAAAAATCCGCCAAAACAACAGTTTGTTAAACTTGTTTAACACTATTACCTATTTTTACACTTATCTCGGCTGTATGCGTATGAGGCTTATTCCGCAGGAAGGACAATCTTCTTCCATTTTGAAATTGGTTTCTCCGCATTCATTGCAGAAAAGTTGCACTTCAATTTTCGTGCCACTGGTCTTTGGTGTTTCAATAAACCCGTAATCCTTATTCTCAAAAATGATATTTGAAGTAACTTTTAAATGATGGCGAAGAATTTGAATTAAAAAATCATCAAAGTCCTGCACTTGTCCAAAGGGAATAAATTGAAGAAAGTGCGATAAATAACCTGTTTCGCTGAATTCTGTCGGCACATCCGCTTTAAATTCCAAATGCGGAACCGGAAGCGTGGTGCGACGTTCTTTTCCAAAATTGTCTGGAGTAAAGACAAATTTAACCAAGGTTTTTTTGCCTTTTTTATCTTCAAGGTAAAATTCGCCCTCCTGATTTTCAAGAAATCTCTCATCAACTTCGCAGTAAGCCTTTTCAAGCGCAATCGTTTGCCCTGCCCACATTGCCCAATACCATTCGCTTAAACGATGTGAGCCTTCAGGCGTGTTGCTTCGTTTGTAGTAATAACTTGACTTTGATTTATGAATAGCTTCGATTTCTTCGAGCGTTTTATCCCGAAACATAAAAGCAAAAGGATTTTGTTTCAAAATTAGGCGTTGTGCTTTTGAAACTAAGGATTTTCCGAAATCTTCCTCTCCTATATCCTCCGTATAGACAGGTTTATAAACCGTCCCCGAATCATTTATTTCTCCAAATAAATTAAGTTGCATTTAATCCTCTTAATTAAGTGATTCAAATCTATCGTTAAAGATTCCATTATTTGTTATGTAAATACTGTTTGAAACATCAATGCTTTCTACTTTAATCATCCAAGTTCCCTGTGGCAGTAAAGTTTCAAGACCGCTCAACATTTCCCGTGTGCGGTTCAAAATTGTTTCCTGAGTTCCCTCGAATTTTTCGCAATAACTTATTTCCTGCCCTTCATTGATTGGAATAATTCGGACTCTTCCAGTTGGCTTATTCTTTATTAAACTAAATTGATTCATACTTAAATCTTAATATAAGAGCTAATAAGATGCAAGCATAATTTACAAAGAAAAAGATGTGCATTCACACACCTCAAAATAAGTTAAAAATTTCTGAAACTTAGACTAAATCACGATTGGTTCATAGATCACTATCGGGTTTTAACTAAAGTCTTGCCCTTGAGAATAAAACTTTCTTGTCTTTGTAATGATGGACAACACTGCGGATCATCTTCTCCGAATCCATAGACATCAATTCTTATTTTGCCTTTATTTATTGAATTTATTTTTCCATAAACCCGAAAAGTCTTATCAGTAAGTAACGTAAATTTATTATTTTGGTTTGTAAAAACCACCAATTTTGAAACCTGGGTGGTCGGATGACAGCTAGAACTTTCACAGAAAAAGATTTCCGTCACGGCATCGAAATCTCCGTCGCCATCTATATCCGAAAAAAAGGTATTCTTATTTTCGATTTTATATCTTCCCATCCGCTCGCTTTTAAATAGCTGTTGAAGGATTTTTTTTGAATACTGAGAAATGGCAGAATTCAAAGATGGATTTTCTTTTTGAGAAAATGCTGTAATAGTTGAAAAAGTAATCAATACGAACAAAAGTAGTTTTTTCATTGGTTTTAGATTTTTAATTTACCAATGCCGGATTCGGCACTGCGTATCAGCCGAGCCTTTGCCAAAAATTGATTGTCAGGGGGTAGTTAGGATAACAATTCTAAATTGACAGCCAAACGGATGGGGGTTTTGATCCGTAAAAAAGTCTTGCTAAATTCAAGTCGCTGAATTTAGCAAGATTATGATTCGATTAATTCAATATTGTCAAGAAGTTAAGTGATTTAGATAAATAAAAGTCCAACTTCCTCAGCCCCTGCCGCTACTTCTTCGACTTCCGCCGCTTGCGCTGCGCGGGCGGATACTTCTTGTTCAAGTTGCTGAATTTCCTTTTCCTGGTCAATTTGAGTTGCTTGCGGAATTTCATCGTTTAACTCGGTTGACATTTGATTAACCGAAGCATCATAAATATTTATCTTAGCGTCTAACTTAGATAGATCTACCAGCTCTGCTTCCTTTTGCGAAATTTGGGGCATTTGATTGACATTTGCACCCGCTTTTATCAAATCCTCACGGAAATTAACCGAAAGATCATTCAGATAGTCCGCCATCTGTTTCGCATTATTAACTATTTCCTGTGCCTGATTTTTCATACCGTCCAAAACCTGTGTAGATTTTGCCTGTAACAAGCCGTCTGTTTCCCCTTCCCAAACGGGTTGGGTAAATGACTCCCGCACAGCATTTTTCGTTTCAGGATCAATTACGGGTTTAACCTTGACCAGAACCGGATCTGAATTAATTCCGCCTTCCACAAATGATTTTTCAAAATCGGCGTTAATTTCCTTAAAATTCGCCTCTGCAACTAATTTTTGACCTTCCAAATGACCCAGAACATCAGCTTTATCAAAAGTTTCGAGTTCAGCGAAATCCGTTTTGCCTAAATTTTTATGAGCTTCGATTAATTCATCAACTTTGTGGCTGCCCTGCATATCTGCCAATTGTTTAAAGGCATCAAGCAGATTCTTCGGCTCCGTTCCGCCGTTTTTAATTAAGTTAGCCGCCTGAGTGTCCGTTACTTCCGTATTTTCCAACTCAATCATTGAGCGGGTGGCAAATTTATCAATATTCTGATTACCGAACTCAGTTTGAAAACGCAGTTGATTGCTCTCTAAAGTTCGTGCCTTTTCAACCATCGCTTTCTGATACTCATACATTAATTCGTGATTCCCGGTCTTCAGAGCGGATGTGCCGATCTTATCCAATTCTTCAGCCGTAAAATCAGGTTTTACTTTGACACTTTCTGGAATTTTAGATTTCAGAGTTTCAATTTCCTTTTCTTTATCGGCGATTGAATTCCAGTTTGATTGTTTTTGGAAATCAATTTTATCAACCACTTGTTTGGCAATATCTTTATCCAAAGTTTCCAATTTTTGGCTGACTTCCGTTTTTGCCTTCTCCAGCAGCAAACTTTTCTCGTTAGCCGTCTGAAGATTATTGATTGATTTAACCAATTGAACAATAGGATGATTTTCAATGGATTTTAAGGGATTTACTTGTGATTTGAGGCTATTTACTATTCCCTCCGGCGTTAAGGATTGGAGATGGTTTTCTACCATCTTGACCGGGTTAAAATGGTTTTCAAAAAGATTTTTTAGGGTCTGCTGATTTTGCCATTTTTCCTGATTCTGATCCTTTTGGTCATCTTCGATAAATTTATAGGTTTCCTGTAAGATTTGGCGGGTTGACTGAACATCCGTTAAAGACCATTGGTTCGGAGCAGCAGGATCCTGATTTTCCGGTATCAGGGATTTGCCGGTGGAATTTAGTTTTAAAAATTCAATGCGGTCAACGGGCTTTTCTTTGTTATCACTTTTCGTAAAAACTTCAAAACGCTCACGAACCGCATCGCGTATATTATAAATTTTTGAGTCGTATTTTAGTTCGCTTAAGTCTGCCTGGGCAACAATTACCTGAGCTTGTAAAATTGCATAATCATCGTTGGTTAGTTTTATGCTTTCGCTTTTGCCAAGGGTGTCTGTCTGAGAGGCGGTCCCACCGGCGGCACTACCGTTTCCGAGTTGTTGAGTATCTGTTCCTGTAGTCTTTTGCTCCAGGCTTCCCTCTCTTCCGATGTCATTTTTTTCTTTGGTTGTCTTAACTCTGAATTCAGAGGTTCCGCCAATGTTTTCTCGTAAGTTAACTGTATATTCTTTGCGTTCATATTCCTTGTCAATTGCAGCTTTCGCTCTCTGCAAAGTTTCCTCTTTACTATTATACGCCAATTCCTTTAAATCGTTTAATGAAATTATTTCAGATCTCTTATTCTCTCTGGTTTTAATATAATGCACTTTAAAACCCAGTGTTTGAGCATATTCATCGGTATCATTAATAAAAGCCTGTTGACTGCCGAAATGTCCGTTAGCAATGCTTTCTTCCGACACAGCCCGTCCTTCAACCGTTTGCCTTTTCATCATTGCAACTGCGGCTTGTTCAATTGGACGATAAACATAATATATTTCTGTTTCGTGACCTTTTTGAGCAATTTTATCTAAAACATTCCGATTACCTTCGATACTTCCCATCACCGAGTCATAAATTAAATCGGCTTCGGCATTTTGACGAATAACTGTAGATTTACCCGAAGATTGACCGCCAGCCGTCAAAACGACTGTTGAACCTTCCGGTAATTCACTCAAACGGCGATTTAGAATTAATTGCGTCAAAGTTGATGCCGGAACCTGAACCGCCCGATCATTTTCCAAACGATTATCGTTGTAAGCCTCAAAAAGTTCTTTTGCCCGGTCAGCATTAATAATTTGCTTTCCGTGTAGCTCATAATAAGCATTCACTAATTCTTCAGTATTTTCCCTTAAATACTCGAATGTTTCGGCTTCTATTTTAATTTCCTCGTCGCTGAATGATTTTCGGGAAGAAAGATTAATTTCCTCTCCGGCATCGGTTATCAGTTGATAATTTCTCACTTCATTTTCAGATTTTTCATTTTCAGATTTTTCCATAATTTTCTGTTCCGTATCTTCGTTATTTACGATGGTTGGCTCAAAAATTTCCGAAGATTCGATTTTCTCCTGATCGTTGGTAAATAAATTTACCTGACTTGCGTTTTCTGAAACATGTTCGATTATTTCATCCTCAATAAATAAATTCGGCTGCAATTCCAGAAGTTCATCAAATTCATCTTCGATAACAATTTCCTCCGGCGGGCGATTAGCATTTTGAGCAATAACTTCGTTCACATCCACGCCTCTGATTAAGGCTTCGGTATGATCCTTTGAAATAAAAGGAGCGACAGATATGTTTGGTCTTTCTTCAATAATATTTCTTAGAGCTTCCTGAATATATTGAGCTTTTTCCTCGCCGCCTTCCTGAAGAATGCTGACTTTTACATCAGTATTTAATTCATTTATTTTAGATTGTTCCTCCTTCCAGTTTTTTAATCTTTCGTCAACTTCTTTGATCTCCTTCCGGTTATTATTTAGCTCTTCAGAAAATCTAAACGGTCGGCTGACTTGCTCTTTGATTGCTTCAATTTCCTTTTCGTCTTTGGAATAAGTCATTTTATTGGATTCGGCTGCCCGTTTTAATCTGGCAAGCTGACCTGACATATTTGAAGCGATTTCATATGAATCACCTGATTTAAAATCGTAGCCGAGATTAGTTTGAGGAGATTCCAAAGCAATTGTCGGATAACGCAGACTCCAACCGGCTCCGGTCCGCTGTTCGACGATAACCTTAAATCCGTAAAATTCTCCGATCTCTTTGCGGCTGGTGCAGGTTTGCATTTCTCTCGAAAAGATTTTGGAAACCTGTTCCATATCGGTATGTTCTTCGCCGTTTAGTGTGATTTTGAATTTGTCGCCCGCTTCTTCCCGCCTTGTGCGATAAAGCTCATAATCCTGTTCGAGTTTGGTGGTATGAGCTTTTTGGGTTTCAAGAAAGGCTTCTTTACCCGGAATTTCATCAGCTAATTCCAGATTGGTTTGTTTATGCCGTTTTTCCATTGATTCCAGCCGCTTAATATTGTCATTAAGTTCAATTCTTTTCATAACATCAGGATTACCTGATGCAATGGCGGAAATCTGAGCGGCTGAAAATTCCTCAGTATCCGGTTCTTCAAAGGTGCGTTGTCCATCAAGTTTATTGGTGACGATCTGATTGATAAAGTTCATCTTTCGGTCAATGATGGTCCAACCGAGTTCGTCGAATGAGCCAACAGTAACGTATCGGTAAAGCTCGATGTGTTCATCAAGTTCGGCAAATATATTTCCGTTTCGGACTGATCTGCCGTCGCGCTGCTCAACCGCTGATGGAAGCCAGGGAACATCCAGGTTATGTGCCGCCGAAATAAATTTTTGGGCATTAACACCTGTTCCAAGCGTTTCAGTTGAGCCAAGAGCTACTAAAATTTCACCATTATTTAATTTTTCAATCGCTTCCTTGCGTTTTTTGGGCGAAAGTTTAGCAAAATTAGCAATTCTCTCACGCGGAATACCGCCTTCGACTAACTTATCCACTACATCATTGAAAACCGAATGACCTGTTTTTTCGTTCTCGTGGATACCTAAATTTGAAAAAATCAGTTGAGTCGAACCCGGTTTTTCTTCAGCTATCCGCAGGACATTGCTTATTAAATAATTGACTTTTGAATTTGGGTTATCTTCGGCAGCTTCGTCAACCAGGCGCATATCAAGACTCATCAGTCTGCCGTCATTCATCAGCTTCAGATGATTATCCACCCAGGGATCAACATTCTTCATATTTTCCGCCCGGTCTTTAAGAAAATCGCGGTAGGCGATTTGCTCCTGACTGATCGGAACCGAAATAACAATATCGCGGCGTTCCGGGCGGGTGACTCCGGCATCTTCCGCTTTAATAATATCAAGGACATTTCCGGCAAGTGAGCGAAGCTCCGGCGTGTTGATAAATTTAGCAAGCCGCGACTGTTCTTTATAATCGCCCATGACTGTCGGTTCGATCTTGGTTACGATTTCCGTATAACTTCTGGCAAAGTCATCAAAATTCCGCAATCCACGTTCTTCTAATATCTCCGGCATTGTAAAGACCATCACGTTATAAAGTTCGGCAACGGTATTTGTAACCGGTGTGCCGGAAGCCATCACCAGCCTTCCCTCGCCGTGTTTTTCACGCAGATATTCACTTCTCATCTGCATATTGGTCGCCCGGTCGCTTCTCGATGTCGGAATTCCTTTGATTCCGTTCATTGAAGTGTATATGGGAAGAGATTTAAACGAATGAGCTTCATCTATGGCAATATAATCCATTCCGGTTTCTTCAAAATCCAAGACATCATCCTTTGGTTTGGCTAGAACTTTCTCAAGCTGTGTTTCCAGAGCCGCCGAGCGTTTATTTAATTTAGTTACCAAACGGGATTTTTTGCCTTCCGCTTCAAATGCAAAAGCGATACTCTGCTCCAATACAACAAGTTCTGATTTTATGTAATTTTTCTGTGTTTCCTTGCTGATCGGAATCGAATCGAATTGATTATAGCTGAGGATAATCAGGTCATAATTGTTATTAGCTAAAGCGGCAATTTCCGTTTTACGGTTTTCGGATTCAAAAGCTCCGTCGCCTGAAAAAATTCGGGCAGTCGGATAAAGCTCCTGAATTTGCTGAGTAACCTGTTTAATATTAGCTTTCAAACAGGGAATGACAGGTTTACGAACTTGACCGATTCTTTTCTTTTCGATCATTGCCGCACCCAGCACAAAAGTTTTTCCTGTTCCGACTTCGTGACCAAAATAAGCGGTCGGCTCCTGCATCGCCCTCCAAATGCCGTCTTTTTGATGCGGACGCAGAACCACATTCGGATTTGAGTTTGGTAGAGTTAAATGCGAACCGTCATATTTTCTTTCAACCAGGTTGTTGAAATTATCATTATAATCACGATGGAGTCTTGTCCGCCGTGTCGGGTCAGACCAAATCCAATCCTTGAATTCCTGTTTAACTTCCATCAGCTTCTGATTGGCAAGTTCAGTTTCCAGAACGTTGGTTACAGTAATTCTCTTATCGCCTTCGGTATGGGTATCGGTAATATGAAGAGGTCGCCCGTCGAGAGCCGCCTGAACTATTTTGATAGTATCTGCACGTCCTGTTCCCCAGATTTTGGTAACAGTATCCTTTTGTCTGGCACTTTTAGAAGCGGCATTTCCAGACCACGAAACTGCCCATTGTCCGGTGCTTTTGGCATTTTCCAGCCGAATGGCTGAATCATCCGCTTTCGTCAAATGGACGAGAAAATCCTTAATATCAGATTTTGGAATCCAGGGCGCACCAATAACCGGCTCAATTTCCAGATAATCAAGGTCTTTCGGCTGAATTTTGGTTAATTCCTCAATATTCTGCCGATAGATTTCTTCATTTTCAGGCGACATTGAGGCAATTTCCTGCACTTGAGCAAGTTTGTTCCGCACGTTGCCGGAAAGATATTTTTCAGCCAAATCCCATTCATTGGTGGTCGGATTTAAGAAGGCTTGGGCATTTGCTTTCAGTTCATTGATGACTGTTTCGCTATCGATTGACAGTAAACCGCCAATTCGTTCGAGATCAATTTTTCCTGTTTCATTCAAAGAAATTGCCAAAGCCTGGGTGATGTTGTCGGCTGAAGTCGGCTTGTCATAGCCTTTGAGCGTAGATTGGAAAAATACCTCGGCTTTTTCCGCTCGTCCGGTCTTAACATCAAAATAGCTTTCTAAAGTTTTGACAAGATAAATTTCGGGGTCGCCCTGAAGCAGACGTAAATTGTCAGGACGATTAATAATGCCGTATTTATTTGCAAAGGAATCATACTGACGATTTAATTCAACCCTTTGAATTTCGGCATCTCCGTTTTCGATTTCGGTCTTATAAATTGATTTAATTGACTCCCGGATTCCGATTAAGGCTGAAGTTTTTTCAAACTCTTTTTGGGAGAGATGTTTCTCAATTTCACCATCCTTAGTTAGTTGATAGACCTTTCCGTTTGAGATAATCAGACTTCCAAATTTCTGATCTTTAAGGTCGGAAAAGACCAAGCCTTTTTCATCATCTTTATTTATATCAATGGCTTTGCTTTCAAAAACGGGTTTCAGATTTTCTATCGTGTCTTCCACTAATTTAAGAAAATCTTCATTATTTTCAATCTTGACAGTTAAATCGTTCTTTCCATACATTCTGCCTTCCGAGGAAGTTCTGCCCCAAATATTATCCGGGTTTTCGTGAAAATATTTGTTGACTTTCTGGTAAGTTTCATCATCGAGTTCCAGATTTTCGCTTTTGATCCAATTCAGTTTTTGAATTTCCTCTTTGCCCAATTCCTGCCCTTTTGGACGCTTTTGGAAAATAAGCAGATCTGTTACTACCGAAGTATGAGCGTTATCCTTAAAGGCTGTGTCAGGCAATCGAAATGCTCCGACTAATTCCGCACGTCGGGCGACGGCTTCCCGAATACCGGTATCGGACTTATCCATTGTGTGGCGCGAGGTCAGAGCCACGACTAAACCGTTTTCTTTGACTTTATCCAGCGATTTCAGAAAGAAATAATCGTGAATACTCGGACTCAGATGGTTGTAATTTGGATCGTGAACCGTGTATGAACCGAACGGGAAATTTGAAATAACCAGGTCAAACTTATTATCCTTCAAATTCGTTTGTTCAAAACCGGAATTTATAATTTCGCTTCTTTGATAAAGCTGTTTGGTTAATCTCGCACTGTAGGACTCTTTTTCAACTGCGATAACCTTGGTTGAATTAGTTAATTCCTCCGGCATCGTGCCAATGAAATTGCCGTCGCCGACAGCCGGTTCAAGCACTCTTCCACCTTCAAAACCAAGTTTTTGAGCCATTTTCCACATTTGTCCGGCAAATTCCGGTGATGTGTAATGGGCGTTTTCGGATGATTGGCGGGCGGCAAAATACTCGTCAGTGTCCGATAGCAGAATCTGTAATTCCTTTATCTCATTTTTCCATTCCTCTTTCGGCTGATAAACGTCAAAGGCGTTTTTGAGTCCTCCCCAACCGCTAAACTTGGCTAAAACCTCTTGTTCTTCAGGTGTCGCTAATCTGTTTTCCTCTTCTATTTGGCGAAGGAGTTTGATAGATTCGACATTATTACGAAACTTGGTTTTTAAGCCGGTATCGTGAATTTCAAGATTTTTAATTTGGTATTGATTTAATTGCTGCTTAACTTCAATTTTTTCCTGATCGAATAAAGCAATTGAATTGATTATTTGCTCGGCGGCTTCATAATCATTGGATTTATCAACTATCAATCCTTTTTCTGAGGTTAATAATTTTTCAAACGAAAATTGTTTAGTTTTCTCGTCATATACAAAAACAACCTCTTTTATTGTTCCATTATCAAGGGTTTTGGAAATATTAAGGGAGTTCTCCGATTCGGTAATGAACCGCTCCACCTGAATTCGTTCATTATTTTTATCGTGACGCGAGATGCTGAATCTATTATTACCTTTGATATGTTGTGTTATATCGCCCGGTAGAAACTGACTAAAATCAGTAAATTGTTTGGAAATTTTATTTTCCATCGAAGGTAAAGCCTTCAAAAATCTTTCATCTAATCCGATTCTTTTATTTAAGGCGCTTTGCTCCGATAAACTGTTTGGAAAATCTCTCAAAACCGTTTTAGCTGACTCCAAATCTTCCGAAATTAATCTATGCAGGGTGATATTTTCTTCATCTTTTTGCAGATCAAGTTTTCCGTCAAATTGAGTTCCGTCATTAAAAAAAGCTGTAAAATCCGTTTTGTAATAAAGTTCTGGATTTTCCGGTTTTGGCGTTTGAGCAATAAAGCTGTCAAAATCTTCTGCCGATAAGAAATACTTTCCGTTTTCAAACTCCGGCGATTCGGTAAAGGTGATTTCAACACTTTCTAATTGAATCGTTTTTTCAATTTCATCATTTGAAATTGTCCGATTGCCTTGCAGATTTTCCAGTTTTTCCTGTAGATACGCATATGTTTGCGGAGCGCGTTTATCCAGTTCCGCTAAACCTGTGCCAAGTCCAGCCGATGGGATTACGATAGTAGTTCCATCTTCGAGCAGATTAATCTTGCCAAAGGCTTTATCAATGGCAGCTTTATTTTCATTTAGTTCATTGTCACTAAAATAGGCTTTATCGTAGCGTCCGGGCGTGTTTTTGGTGGGTATTCCCAAAGCATTTGGTTCACCTCTCATTTCACGGGCTTGTCCCCCGAAGCCCTCTTCATCCAGATTATCTCCAAATAAATAGATTTTGTTCGGATTATCCTGTAAGTCTTTTCTTGAAATAAATTCCTGAAATTCGATTTTAAATTTCGGGTCATTCTCAATTTCTGGCGAAAGAGTTGGTTCAACAATTTCTTCATCAATTAATAATCCGCGCTCCTTTTGAAATTGTTTCCAGACATCTTCAAATCTTCCGGTATTAAAATATAGATCTCTTTCGGTTTTTAGTCCTCGAACTACTGTTTGGTCAATTTCCTGAAGTGAGCTGTATCCCCATTCATCGTTAATGCCGTCCGTGTGAACAAAACCAAATAAGTTGACATCAACGACCTTATTATCTTCATCGCGGATGGCTTCGGCTTCGGTGACAAACATTGTCCAGGACGACATTGGGTGAAAGAGTTTGGCGTAAACCTGATAATCATTGGATGTTTCCCTTGTTTGACGAACCGGCATTTGATTCAACACGCTGTCCGGCAGAATTTTGCTTCCAAATCGAATTTTTTGCTTTTCATTGGAAGTAGATAGTTCAATAATTTCACGTTTATTTTCTTCAAGGTTTGAAGAAATCTGAGAATTTCCCCTCGTGTTCAAAACACTTTCGGCTTCCAATTCAGCAATAAAATCAACTGCCTGTTCTAAATCCTGAAAATCATTCCAGGAATCTTCATCAAATTTTCCATCTATTTCATCAACAATTGAGATTTTGCCTTCTGATTTATATAATCCTTCATATTTTTCAGGATGAAACAGCATAATCAAATTTGAGTTTCCATCCGGTCTTTCAATTCTTAAAGCGAGATCGGTAATGCCATTTTCGACTAAATCATTAGCAAAGGTCGCATCATAGAGCGGAATGGTCGGTAAATTCCGTGAATCAAATGATTCTTCAATTTTGCCGTTCAGATAACTGGCAAAAAAGCCGGTCCGTTGTCGGTCGGTGTAAAGCAAGTCATCAAAAAGTATTTCTTGAATATCATTCCCGGATACCGAGTTTGAAACAGCATTACTTGTATTTTCTGCAACTTCGGTTTGAGGTTCGGCTTTGCTAACCTTGTTTTCGATTTCGATAGCCTTTTCAGGGTAAGAGATACTGATGGTCGTGGCTGGCAAATCACCTTTGCCTTTTTCTAAATAACTTGCTTCAGTTTCCTGATGGATATAAGCCGTGAAAGTTATTGGTTTGCCGACGGCAAGAGTTTGGTTTTTAAGTAAGGCAACTAATTCCGGCTCTTTTGTCCCATTAAAAATAACTCTGTGTCTTAATTCAGGAAATTCTTTGGTTTGAACATAAAGAGTATAAAACAAATCATTGCCCGGTTGCGGACTTGGTATAATCCCGCCGTAATTATGATTTGCTGCTCCTTTGACCGTGATTGAGGTGATTTCCCCGCTTAAGGTCTGTTTGGAATAGCCGTTTTCTTCCGTATAGGAATTATGAAAGCTCTCAGGATATTCAAAATTAATCGTTTTTATTTCCGGCTCAATTAATTTATCAATTTCATCTGAATTTTGAACTTGTTCAATTTGGTGTTCTGTTCCTTTAATTTCAATCCAGTTTAGACCAACTTCAAATGATTCGCCGACAAATAAATTATTTTGATTGGCATAGCTTTCAAAGTTTTTACCGATAGTTAATTGTTTGAATTCATCATCTGAAATATCAAAGAATTCTTTTTGCGATAATTGACTGATATAACCGCTGAATTGGGGTTGAGTCATTCCATTGGGAATTTTGGCATCTCCGGCGTAACCGAATTGTCCGCCCGTTGAGTTAATTATTTCCTGACCTAAGGCAATAAATGACAAATGCTCATTCTCATTAAGAATTGATTCTGATTTTTCTAAAGGTTCGGTTTTTACTGCGGTTTGTTCGGATGAATTTAAAACCGGAACAGTTAGTTGCAGCAGATTTTGTTTTTGTTCCGAGTTAAGTCCTTCGTCATTCTCAATTGCCTGACTAAAGGTGATTTTTTCGTCTCCGGCATTTTTATTTGGCTGCTTGAGATAATTTTCAAGTTCGGTTTCTTCTACCCCAATGGCTTGAGCTATTTTCGAGATAAACTCCTTTGGAATAGTGTCGGATTCGATTACCCGAAATTCCAAATTATAAAGCAATAATCCGCTTATATTATTATTTTCGACAAATTCCCTCTTTTTAATTCCCAAAGTTTTGAGGGTATCCGTCAAACTTTCTAAATTGGATTTCTCCGGCATTATTCGGTTCGACGAAACCTCTCCGATTTTTGAAACAGTTTGCAGAATGTCCAGATTTTCGTGCAGATTAAAGTGGGTTTCGCGTCTTAAATCGGCTGGTTCAATTTCTAAACCATCTTTTAACTCATAAAAATCAAAAGTTCCGCCGTTATTGAAAGAAATAATCCCTAAATCTCTATAATCGCCGGTTTCAAGGCGTTGACTGATTTGGAATGAACGGACTCTATTAAAGTCATCGGCGAAATTTTCCCCGATAAAAATATCCTTAATTTCAGAATCATTGAAAGCGGATTCAAAACCCTTATAATTCTTTTGCCATTCCATTGAAAAATGACCGAAATTATTTTCAAAATCTACCTTTTCGTAATATTTTGAAATAGAATCAAGACTCTCGGATAAAGGTTTTGAAACATCAATTTTGATTTCTTCGGCTAATAATTGTTCAAATTCCGCTTTTCTTTCAAATCTGGACGTTTTTTCAAACATTCCAATTCGGTTCTGAATTTTATTGATAAACTCATCAACATTGGTTGAGTTCAAAATGTAGCCTCTTAAATCTGAAGCAAGACTTTCCTGCGGAGTGCTGTATAGCGGTGTATCGTCCCAGGATTTAGGCGGAGCCGAATATAATTTTTCATCTTCAAAGATTGGTCTTTCATCAACCGATTCAATATCAATGTTCAATATTTTTAAGGCTTCATCGAGAGTGAGTTTTTTATCTTCAAACCTTTTTTCTTCGGTCGGGATTTGAATCAATCGTTTTAAACGGGTTTCTTTGATGTCGTTATAAATGCTGTGGTCAATTGTGCCTTTAAGTTTTACAATCTCGCCTTTTTCGGCTTGAACAGGCGAATTCCCAAGATATTTATAGATTCGGTTATCGGCATCCCGAAAGATTTGAATAGCACTTGATCCATACATTGTTTCAAACCAGCTTGTATGTTTAACGGTTAGATCCAGAGTAATTCTTTCACCGTTATTAGAATGCCAGCCATTTGCCTCCCTAGCCTTATCCGCCTTGGCAATGATTTCATCCAAAGTTAGCCATTCTTCTTTGATTTGGTGAAGCTCGCCTATCTCAACCATTCGATTATGGGCAAATTCGCGGGTCGTTTCCTTAAACTCAAATTGTCGGGCGCGGTTTAACTGCCAGACATCTTCGCTGGTCCGAATATCCTCTTTCCTCAGTTTCCCAAAATGATATTCGTAATCAGCAATTCCGGCAAAAATGGTTTCCTCTCCATTTCCAATTCCCGAATCTTCTACTCCCCGAAGATTCAAATCAATTTGATAGTTCTGGAATTTTTCGGCAATTTTTGCTTTAGCGGTTTCCAGATTGGTGCTGAGATTCTGCACATATTCTGAAAATCGTTCTCCCTCCGGCGTTTCAACGACATACCAAAGTGTGTAATATTCATTGGTAAAACCAATGGTTGGGATAACATTGTTCGGTAACTTAACTGCCTCAACCTCAGTTAAGTTTTCAGTCAGATCAACATATCTTCTTTCTTCCTCTACCGGAAGAATTTCGTTTGGTTGGATTGCCGAAGTATTGAGTTCCAAAAAGATTTGGTTGATGTCATCCGATTTAAGGTATTTGTAACGAAAATCATTTTCTCTATTGGAATTGATTAGATTGACAATTTCTATAGTGAAATTAGCAAATGCTTCATCCCGGTCCGGGTTCAATTCGTGATTAAAAATCTGTTCTGTGTTGTTTTTGATAACGCCGGTTAATTGCTGCTTAAAGGCTTTTTCATCAAAGATCGTTTTCGATTTGATTCTTAAGACAGCTTCATCAAGGGATGCGAAATTTACTGAATATTTTTCATTCCAATCGGGTGGAGTATAGAAATCGCCTGAATCATATTCAAAAACCGTGACCCAGACATCATTTTCCGCTGGATAAACCGAGTAAAGCTCATTTACCGAATAAACATCGGCATTTATTTGATCGGTTTCAATTCCCGCTTCGACGGTGAAACTATTTCCAAAACGGGTTTGCAGTTCCTGAGCAAAGTTTTGGTTTTTATCAATTGAGGTTTGCGGAGTGGTTTTCTCCTGAGAAATTTGATTCAGTTGTTCCAAATCCGCACAATGGTTGAAGACCTTTTTGATTCGCTCCATTCCATTAATTAACAAACCGTAAACTTGTTTGCCGTTTTCCTCCCGAACAGATTCAAGCCGCCAATCGCCTTTTTGATTCGGAGTTATGACATAAATGGGTTGGTTATCTCTGGTGATTTGTAATCCATCAAGAGGCGGAATACCTTCGACCGTTCCTTTATAACGATAAGATTCAAGTTTATAACGGTCTAAATTGTTACCGAAAATTTCATTAAAATCATTTTTGAATGTTTCCGGTTTATATTGATTATCAATTTGGTTTTCGACTATTTCAGTTAAATCAATCCTTTCGCGCTGCCCGATACTCAGTTCGTAATTTTCATCAAAACTAAGGTTTTTAGTCAGTAATTCGCGTTTTAGGTATATTTCGGAAGCCTCGCCAAAATATTTGCCTGTTTGATAAATATGAAAAGAAAGATTTCCCTGGTCAAATTCCAATTTTTCCTGATTTTTTTTCAGTTCTTTTTCGCCCGATTTCGTCGTCGGATTAACTTTGACAGCTTCGGTCAAATAAATGACTGAATCGGCAAGGGCAAAGGTTTCCTGAAAATAGTCCGCTCGAACTTCTTCCGGTGAAAAGTTTGTTTCGTCCTCAAAATAGTTTCTGTCTTCGTCGGTCGCAAGTTTATAGGTTTTTAAATCAATTTCAGGGATTGGGTTTTCGGAAATTTTAATTGGCGTAAAGTCGGTTTTAATTGACTCAAACTTACTGATATTTTCGATATTGAGGAATTTTTCTACTAAAATTAGCCGGTTGTTCAGCGCGGTTTCGAGTTCCGGGATAAGTCCTTCAAAATTTTGTTTGGACCAGTAACCGAATTTTTCCGTTAAGCCAGATTCGGCAATCGTAGGATTTTCCAATTTTGTCGAAACATACTGTTCAACCAATCGGGCAAAGATGTCGCCGGGTTTATTGATCGAAATATCCTTTAATGTATTTACACCGTGTAAATCCTGCTTACGGCTCAATTTCCAGGCTTCTTTCAGAAATGAAGGCTGCGTATTTAATTTGTGCGGATTTGTTTCAATCTCAGATAAAGTCAAACCGGCTTCGTTCTGCAAGGCTGAACCGGCTTTGCCGTCGAGCCATTTGGCAAAGTTATAGGCGAAATCTCGTTTTTCCAATCCGTTAGTTCTGACTCCTACCAACAGTTCATTATTTTTTGTAGTCTGCGCCGGTTGTTTACCGTTTGTATGAACGATTGATATTTCGCCCTTGGTAAATACTTCTTTTAGATTTCCGAAAATATTTTCTAACTCAACCACCGAAGTTTTAATTTGTTGTCTTTGCTCGTCGGAAAGTAATTGGTTGTCCTGTCGCCTGATAGTGACCCCGAATTCAGCCTGAAGCGTGTAATCAAGGGCATTTGCTTCTTTTACGACGGCGATGGTTTTGCCTCTTTCAACCCGATTTCGGTTTTCAACCGATTTCTTAAATATTGGAGAATCCTGCGCTAATTCGTCACGGCGCGTCGGCGAAACTAATCCCTGCTTGATTGCCCGGTTAACGGCGATAGTATATTCATTTTCAAAAATCTCACGATCCTTTTCAGAAAGCGGTTCTTTATTGTTTAATTTCTCAAAATTATGATTAATTAAAAGTTCCGTTTGATTTAGTTCGCTGCGTTGTCGGAAGTTTGGTTTATCAAGATTAATAAGATCGGCGTTTCTTTCCTGCAAACTGCTGATTTCGCTCTGAATATTAAGAATCGTCTTAAAATCTCTTTGGGCAATATAATCGTCGAGCGATAATTCAAAAGGTTTTTTATCAAAGTTCTTGACGTATTGTAATTCCTTTTCATCGGCAATGTTTTCAAACTTTAATTCGGTATTTAATTCTTCGAGCGTAGATTTTCTGAGAGCTTCTAATTGTTCGTCCGTTCCGGCAAGATAAACCGTCCAGTTTTGAACATCGGCTTTTATTCCGTTTCGTGCTGCCAGGTTGCCGTCATATCTAAAGACCTGAGAAAGAGTATAATCTCCAATTTCCAAAGTAGTGCCTGCTGCCAGTTTTACATATTTAATCTGATCGTTTTTCGTAAGCTGTTCATCCAGAACGATGTCTAAAGATTTTCCGGTTAATTTACCGATTGAAGTCCAATTGCCTTCAAAGGCTCTTAGGTAATTAACCTCTCTGCCGTCTGTTTTTGAACTGTTTGAAATTGAATCAAAACCAAAATCATTGAACTGACTTTCAATATCTGAAAGCACATCAAGCTGTTGATCTTCTGTTAATAAACTAAACAGATTGTCATAAAGTCTTTCAGATGATTCTTTAACCAATGATGAATAAAAGAGTTCACCTTTTATTTTTTGAATTGCCGTAGCCGTTGTATCGAGGTCAAAGGCTCTTACTTCAGCATCTCTGGCGGCGGCTAAATTGATTCGGCGCAAGGTGGGTAGATCGTAATTTTGATTTAGTGCGAAAGGATTGTTTGATTTCTGGAGTATGACAATCTGATTGTCGTTGGCGGGTTTATCAGATAAGGATATTAACGGCTGCTGGAGATTTTCTGCATTGGTAAACCAAATTTTGGTAGAAAGCTCGCCGCTTCCGATAAAATCCTGAATGGGATTAAGTAAATTCTCATCAAAAGCGGCAAGTTCTAAAACGGTTAATCCTTCTCGTTTGATAAAACCGGAGTTGCGGATTTGAATTTCGCCCGTTTCGTCACGGTGGAAACTAATACTGTTTGCGGGTTGATGCCCAGATTCTTCAAGTATTGTTTGGTTTTCGGTTTGATCGAATGTTTCGCCTGGTTCGATTGTTTCATTGTTTATTTCCTCAATAATTCCTAAAAATTCATTACTTTTTAATTCTAAACCGATAATTGCCGAATGAAACATTTTTGTTTCAGCATCTTTAGAAATCAGGTTTATCCGGTTCGCTAATTTATCAGTAACTTTTAAGGCTAGATTTGAAAGCAGATTCTCTTTGTTTTCAAAACCCTGATGCAACAAAGTTATCGGTTTATCGGAAAGTTTAAATTGATGAACGCCGGAAGTAATTTCGCCGGAAGTATTTCCTCGCCATAAATTATCAATTTCATCGAAGATTAGTTTTGCCTGTAATCTGTTTTTTCCACCATCAAGCAAAGAAACTTTTTCAACATCTTTGGTGTATTCCGCTAGGTCATTGATGATACCGGCTCTTTTTTCGCACTCCACACGCCAGAGGTTGGCTACTTCGCGGACACTTTCCTTATCCAGAATATTGCCGTCCTCATCTCTGAACGAAAATGAGCGGGTGTATTTTTGGTCGTTAAAAACAATCTTAAAGCCTTCGTCTTTCTGATAGACATTACGAATGTCAGAAGGAATTATTTCTTTTTCGACTTCAATTTTTGGGGTAAATGTATCAAGAAAATCCCGATGGAACTGGTAAATGTCTTTATAAATCGGTGAGTATTCATTGCCGTTATCATCCAAAACTTGAATTTGGGCGTTTATCTGATTAACAGCTTGGGAAACACTTTCCAATCGTTCAGTAGCTGAACTTTTGGCATTTAAATCAATAAAATGAACTTTCTTTTGGGTTTGGTCTTTTGTTCCGATTACGCCGGCGGCATTAGTCTGCCATTCGCCTTTTTCATTTAAGCCTATTTTATATTCAAGAAATTCATCTCCTTCGCGGCGAATTCTAAATTTAAAAACCTCTTCATCAACTAACTCTTTTCCCAATCTTCCGCTTCGGGAATCGGCTTGATTGATTGACTCGCCAACTCCATCGCTTCCCAATGGCTCAGATTGCTGCTCAGAGATTCCATATATTTGTTCTCCGCTTTCTCCGCTAAATTCTGACAAGCCAATTCGAGCGTCCCGTCCGCTTTCGCCTGATTGAACGCTTGTGGTGTCAACTCCTCCAAGTAATCCATCGCCATTTGATTCCAATCCCGGCGCAAACTTTCCATTTTCAATGAACTCGGTTGATTTATCATTTTCTATTACTTCCCTTTTAAAATTATTATTTTCTTCAGTTGGGGGTTCTGAAATACTATCCTCTTTGCCCCCTTCCGGCAAATTTTCCAAATCGTCTATAGTTTCTGTTTTTCCGTTTTCGGTCGGATCATTCTCTGCCTCCAAACGAATTTCATTAATTTCTTCGAGCGTCGGAAATTCAAGTTTATCTTTGACCGATTTTAGAAATTCGTTCCAGTCTTTTCCTTCCGGCGGCGTGTGTCTGGTAATACTGACTTTTTCTTCAGTTTCTTCCGCATCTAAGGCAAATAAATCTGGAGCAACCTCTTCAAATTTTTCTAAAAAGCGGTCAAAGGCTTTTTCTCCCGGATTATCATTATCATTCGCAAAAATAATTTCAATTGCTTTGTTTTCTTCTGCCAAAATTATTTGCCGGTCTGAAAGATGGTGCAATAAATTATTTGTCGCGTGTGAACCGCCCAAACTGATAATCGCCGTTTTCGATAAGTCCACTCCATTGGCTAATTCAATTTCGTAATAAGACAGAAGATCTATCGGTGCTTCGGTTAAAATAAATCTTTCGGCTGTTTTGGGGTCGCCGACATAAAAATATCCGTTTTCCTTATCTGTGCCGGTAGCATTTCCCCGTAAAGTGCTTCCTGAAGTGTCACGCCACGAAGCTCCGTTAATATGTCCGTCCAAATCACGATGAACAAAAACCGCACTTGAAAATGAATTCGCATAAAGCAAATTATTAGCAATGAACTTATTCATTGTTTCATAATTGATGCCTCTCGTTTCTTCCAGATAAAAACGGACATTTTCAATGTTTTCCGCAATTTGCTGCGGCATTAATAACTCATTTTTTTCTGCTGTTTTTTTAGATTTTGGTAAATTATCGGTTTGTTCATAAATTAAACCCTGATGGTCAATTAACCAGGATCTGGCTTCCTTAAACGCTTCTGTTGGCGAAAGGTCTTGAAGATAAGCGACAAAATCAATGGCTCCGCGTCCTCCCTGCATTCCGTTTTTGCGGTCGCTGAAAAGATTATTCGTAATCTTAATACTTCTCGTTCCGGCATTATCCCGCCAAACTCGTTCGCCTTTATGCAGAGTTTCGGTTAAACCGTGTGCTGAAGCGATTGCTTCCAATGAAACATTCTTTGCCCTTTCGGTAAGTTCTTTATAGGAAAGTTTTTGATTTTCTGCCTGTTCCGGCGAATTTTTTGTCGGTTCCGGCTTCACATTAGTTTCTATGGCTGGTTCTTCTACCTTTTCAGGTTTTGGAAGCTGAGGTAATGCCGGAGTAAAGATAATATCCTGGGGAATCGGGATTCGTTCAATTTCCTGTTTGGGTTCAATAATATTAATTATTTCAGCGGCATCGGTTACTATCTGAAGCTGTTTGGTCCAACTTGAATTTCGGCTGTATGGGGTAAAATTTAATTTCGGCAAATTATCAAATCTTAGTTTTTTCTCGGTGTAATTTTTTAATTCACCTAATCCGCTTTGGATCTGGTTGCCCTTTTGAGTTTTGTTTGTTGCCCAAACAACATTTAATTGTTTATTTTGGAGAGAAAGTTCGTTTTGCCTTTTTATTAAAAGGTCGCCAAGTTCCGTGTCCAAATTTCGCGGTTCGAGAGCTATAATTGCCACTTTCTCAAGATTTCGGTCACTATGCAGGGTTTGTAAGGCAAGAGCTTCGTCCGGCGATGAAACCAAAATGATGCTTTCCGCTTGCTTCAAATCGCCGATATAAAACCAACCGCCGTTTTCAAAACCTTTCTTTCGCCAAAAGTTTGAATCTTCGT
>DAORIL010000002.1:0-37119 GCA_035438525.1 Pyrinomonadaceae bacterium | reverse complement strand
GAATCGGAATTAAAAAAGTGTCAAAGTTAGAGAACAAAGTATTATCATCTTTTCAAACTGCTGAAAAATTTAGCAAAATTTTGCATCAAGTTGTAAATCCAAAAAGGAAATAGGTAGCTACAAAAAGGCACAAAATTCACAAAAATAAATTTTAGAAATTAATCTTTTTTGTGTTTTAAATGCTTTTTACTTTTTACTTACAATCGTCACTTTCAAAATTTTATCGCCCCGCACGATTGCATCGACAACTTTCATATTTGTTTCATTAACTTGCCCAAAAATAGTGTAACCTCCGTCAAGATGCGGTTGTGGTGCGTGTGTCACAAACCATTGCGAACCGCCTGTATCTTTCCCCGAAAGAGCCATTCCGACTGCGCCACGTCCGTAACCTAACATATTGACTTCGCAACGAATTGACCAACCCGGTCCGCCATTACCATCTCCGCGCGGATCACCGTCCTGCATGACAAAATTTGGAACAACGCGATGCACCGAAATGCCGTTGAAATAGTTTGATTTTGCAAGTTTGATAAAATTATCCACCGTTAAAGGCGCGTCTTCCGGTGTTAAATCAATCGTAAAATTCCCTTTTGTGGTGCTAAAAACTGCTTTGACCGTTCCGTTTTTACGCGAAACGGCGCGAAGATAATCGGCATTTGTATTCAAAACTTGTCCAAGTTTTGTCCCAAAAACTGGCGAATACGGTAAAACTTGATTTTTCTTTTTGGCAATCGCATTTGCTAGCATCGTCGGCAATCCGGGAAAATCTTTTTCTAATCCTTCGGTTTTGAGCAGTTCAAACGCTTTCTTGCGAACCAAATAATCTTGAGCGTTCAGTGCAAGCAAAAGGCTTCCAACTGCTTCTTTTTTATCAAGTTTGAACAAGGCATCGAGAATCGCAAGTTGTGCATCATTATCGTGTTTATCACGCAAAAGTGCGTAACTAAATGCAGTTTTTAAGGCTTCAACATTTTCTTTTGAAGTTGGTTGATTGTCCAAAAGTCCGGCGGCTGTTGCCCGAACGATTGGATCAGGATGTTTTAAATGTTTAAGCAAAACCTGATTTAGATCATTGGGTTTGAATGCAGCGTAAGCAGTCAAAACATCCGAAACAGCATTAACGTGAATCGGAATTTCATTTAATAACTGAGCCAGAATTTGCTGCGCTTCGGCTTTAATTTTTGCGTCCGGATTGTTTGCTAATTCACCTAAACCTTGCGCGATGCTTGAGGGAGGGCGATGATTTGTTTTCATTGTATTCAAATCTTCTTTGGTCGGTGGTTTAGAAAATTCTTTGACGTATTTTTCGGGTGCAATTCTGGCCATTGCGATCTCAGATTCAGGAGATTCAAATTTATCTAAATCACGAAATTTTTCTAAAAATTTTATCGCCTTTTCATTATTTGTATTTGGTAAAAGCCTGCCAAGAGTTGTAGCGATTTCGAGGTATTCGTTTTTGAACTCAAAACAATGGGTCTTTTTCCAAGGGTCAACTCTATTACAAAGTGAATGAATATTTGTTTCTCGCTCTCTCATTTCTTCTGGAGAAAGAGTCAACTTCTCTGCCACACTCGCATCTTTCAAACTCGCCAACGCCCGAATCGCACTGACGCGGACGCGGGAATCTGCATCTTTGGTTGCGGCGTTGAGCAATAGTTCTAAAGCTGTTTTATCTTCGCCCACACCCAACATTCGGGCGGCATTGGCGCGGACAACTGCGTCGGAATCTTTTGCCAAAAGTTCACGCGATTTTTCATTGACCAATTTTGAACGAAGTCTGGCTAAAGTATTGAGTGCATCCGCTCGAATTCGCGGATTAGAATAACGCAAAAATTCAGTGACAATTTTTTCTCCGCCATCCGGTCTGGCGCGTAAAACTGCGGTAAGTCCAAGTAAAATAACGTCATCATAAGGTCCTGAACGCTTGGTATTTTCAAACTCAAGCCGTTCTACAATTGATTTGCCAAGTTCTTTCGATTTTTCGTCTTTGGCGTTTGCTGCCGCAATTTTTCCCGCCGCTTCGACCGCTCGGGCAGTAACTTCCGAATTGTCTCGAAAGTCCTGCAAAGTTTTCAAAATCATGTCTGCACCTTTGACTGATTCGATTTCGCCAATTGCAAACATAATCATGGCGCGAACTTTTTCGTCTTTTTCGGTAACTAAAAGTTGTTCAAGCGCAGGAATTGATGTGTCAATTCCGATTCTCCCGATGGCTAAAACCGCCCGTTCCCGAATTTTCGAATTTGGATTTTTGAGCAAATTTTCGAGCGTGACATCTGAACGGCGTTCATCTTCGGCTTTGACGATGCTGACCAAAATATTAGTTGGAATTTGGGCAAAATTGTTAATTGAAAAAACAAAAAGGATAGCAAAAACAGTGCAAAAAAGACGTTTCATTTTTAGGCTGACTTCCAAAAGTTGATTTGTAAAAACTGAATGAAGTTTAGCTTTTTAAGGAAACAATGCCAAGTTTTTAGCGCATTATTTTTTTCTTGAGAATCTCGACTGTGTTTACCAAATCATCAGGCAGAGTAATTTGCGGAACTTCTTCGCCGTTATCGCCTTTGATAATTTCTACTTTCAAATCTTCGGGACGAAGTTTTTCGATAACCGAGCGTCCACCAACGAGAGAAAATGCTACTTTTTTGGTTGTGTTTTCGGTTTTAACCGAGATTACAAAAGCCTTTTCAATTCGTTTTTCGCCTATTTTGAATTGGACATCAACCAAAGTATCGATCAGCGTAATTCTTGGATTAACTACATTTAAGCCAATTTGACGGGCAAAATAATTATCTTTCAAACCTTCGATATTAACTTTTTCAGTAGAAACCGAATCAAATGATTTAACAAAACTTTCGGCTCCGCGCACCCGAACTTTTGGCGGTAAAACAGTTGTTCCGAATAATTCAAAACCTTCTGCTAAATTCCCTTCGGTTTCAACTTTTACCGGAACTTCTTTTTCGACAACTTTTTCAACCTTGAGCGCAACTTTACTTGGCTCAACTTTAACAAATTTTACTCCGTTCGGCAGCACAACGCTGACAGTTTCGGGCGAAAGCTGCAGAATATTATCACCCGATTTAATGTCGGTAAGATCAACGCTAGCAACTAATTCCCGCGCATTTACCTGTGCGATCAGCGGATCAATTTGCTTTCTGTCACCCGTAACAAAAATACTTATTTCCTGAGTCGGATTATTGCTGGTGATTTCCATATCATTCGGGAGTTGGATAATCAACGGAACGGGTTTGAGCGTGTAAGAAACATTTGTGCGTAATCCCGAAATCCCCAACCAAAGCGCAAACGCAATCCCAAGCGCAATCAGTTTTGTTCCCCAATCTTCCAAAAAGACACGCCGGATTAACCGCAGAAGAAATTTGCGCCGTTGTTCGGTTTCGGTAAATCTTTCGGTTGAAAAGGAAAAAAACATTTTTAATGCTTAATTGTTAATTGAAAAATTTGATAGACTAAAGCATTAACAATTAACAATTTATAATTATCAAACGATTGTAATTTCAGATTCGGCTTCCGGCATCGTTTTTGTCGGCTCGCGTTTTTGCTCAACGGTCGGAATTTCCATCGCACTCAAAAGTAATTTGCGAAGCTGACTCGTGTCGAGATTTCGCTTGATATGTCCGCCTTCAACATACGAAATTAAACCCGTTTCTTCGGAAACTACTACCGAAATTGCATCAGTATCTTCGGTAATTCCAATGGCGGCGCGGTGACGAGTTCCAAGCTCACGCGAGATGCTCGGATTTTTCGTCAAAGGCAAAAAGCACGAAGCCGCCGAAATTCGTTCGCGTTGGATGATAACTGCTCCATCGTGCAAAGGCGCTTCGGTATTAAAAAGCGTTACAAGCAAGTCATAACTGAGTTTAGCGTCAAGCGAAACACCCGCATCAATAAAATTCCGCAGACCAACATTTCTTTCAAGAACAATCAATGCGCCTGTTTTTGCCGAAGCCAAAGTCGTTGCCGCCAAAACGATTTCATCGTAGATCGTTTCGCCGAGTTGACCGCGTTGACGGCGAAAGATCGGAAAGCGCAAACGGTTACCTAAATAAATCAAGGCCTGACGAAATTCAGCTTGGAAAAGAACGATGATCGCAAAACCCATATAAGGCATCGCAGTTTGCAAAACGGATGCCAAAGTATGTAAATCTTGAGCAACTGCCAGCCAATACAATAATCCAAGCGCAATTAACCCTGCCGCCATCGGAAGCGCACGAGTTCCACGCACGAGCTTGAGCAAAACATAAACGATGATAAAAACCAACGCAATGTCCAACGCATTTCGCACGGTGTTGTAAGCCGGAATGTATTCGCTTAACTGCATTATCCTAAAAATTGGATTTTAATTGAGATTTCCGAAGTTTCAAAAATCTATTATTTACAACGAAAGCCGTAACTTTGAAGTTCCAACTTCGATTAAAAGTTGCCTACCAAAACGACTTAAATCAATCAACTAAACTCTTGACGCAAGTTTTTGTCGAAATTTGCTTTAGCTAAAATGTTGGCAATCAACTGCCATTGTGGAAATAAGGCGAAGGGCGTGCCAAAAAAACGCAGAGTTAAAACAAAAACCCAAAATAATTATCGGTCAATTTTAGTAAAACTTCAAAGTTTTTTTTCTGATTAGGCATTAGGTTTTTGATTGGCGTTTATTTTAACGATTTCTTTTGAATTCCAATGTTAGGAGACTAAACAAAGATCAAAAACCAAAGACTAAGAACCTCATTTTACTCGCCGAATCTTACCGCGCTGTAAATAGCCGACCAATTCTCCTTTTTCGTCAATTACACCAACTGCACCGATTCCATTGTGGCGCATCAATTCACGGGCATCGGTTAAAAGCGTTTCAGTTTCAACAAAATAATCGTGGGTAATCGGGCGCATCACATCCTGAATTTTAGTTTTATGCCAGACATTTCTTTCCAGATCTTTTAAATCTTCCAGCGTTAAAATCCCGTAAAGTTGTTTATCTTTAGCTACCAAAAAAGTGGCTAAACGTTTGAGCGGCAGAATGTTATCTACAAAATGCAAAACATTATCATCAGGCGAAACAGCAAACGGAAGAGACATTACCTCACCAACTAAAACTTTTTCCGATTCGTTGGTTTCGTGAATAATACCTTTGGCAGCATCATAAAGAAAAAAGCCGATGAGCACCGTCCAAAGTCCCGTAATATCACTCCGACCAATCGTAATTATTGAACCGACAATCATTAATGCTCCGGCAATTACTTGTCCGGCACGTCCGGTCAAAATCGTTGCTTCGTTCAAATCCTTCCCGCGTTTCCACAAAAAAGCACGTAAAACCCGTCCACCATCAAGCGGATAACCGGGAAAAAGATTGAAAACCGCAAGGAGTAAATTCCAAAAAAACAGGAGAAAAAACATTGGCGTTAAAGCATTAAGGAGCAACGCATTAGAAATTCCCGTCAGTGCTAAAAAAAGTAGTGCAAGGAGAAAACTTGTCGCAGGACCGGCTATGGCAATCCTAAATTCGGCTCGCGGAGTATCAGGCGCACGTCTAAAACGGGCTAAACCGCCAAAAGGATGAAGGACAATATCGCGCACTTCGACACCTTCCATTCGGGCTATCACACAATGTCCGAGTTCGTGAATAAATATCGAAAGAAAAAAAACTATGGTGGCGATAAAACCCAAAATGAGTTTGGCCAAAATATCTTCGACCATCGAAGATGGAATATAGATCGCCGTCAGCCACGACATTAATATCAAAACCAAAAACCAGCGGTAATCAATCCGCACCGGAATTCCAAATATCTGTGTTATTTGAAGTTGTCGTCTGAAAAATTCGAGAATCTGCATCGGTTTGCAAAATTAAGCGGTAAATTCGGATAATTCTAAATTTTTATTTTTTCCTAAAATGGAGATTCGTCTTCATCTTCTTCAAACGTAATGCGTTTTTTGATTTTCGGTTGACGCTCGCTCTGTAAGTCTTCCGGTTCAATAGCCTGTAAAGCCGGATTACCGTCCGAATCTTTCAATAAAATTTCGATCCGTCTTTCGGCTTGATTGAGCCTTTCCTGACACTCACGCGATAGTCGAACGCCGTCTTCAAAAAGTTTAAGACTTTCTTCGAGCGATAAATCGCCTTGTTCGAGTTCGCGAACGATTTTCTCTAAATCCATCAAAGAGGCTTCAAATGTTTTATTTTTGTCGGTCATTATTTCTTAAAAATATCGTTTAATTTTTTTAGCATATCGCCCAATTTATCAACTCCGAGTTGCTTTTGGGCAGTTTCCAGATTTCCTTTTTTAGCCAAAGCCATTAATTGCTGACCGATTTTTTCGGCAATCTTTTGCGACAACTGTTCATCTTTAACGGCAACTATTTTCCAAAATTGTCCGTCACGTTTCATTGTCAAATCCAAAGGTTTTTCGGGAATTTTACTGGTAATATGCGCCGTATCATCTTCTATTTTAATATCCAACGCCCGATCCGAACCTAAAGCAATAACCCAATATGGAACTTTTTCAAATTTTTCAGTTTTTTCACGGATCAGATTTGGTAACTCTTCTTTGGCGCGTTCTTTAATTACAGGCATGAGAGGAGTTAAAAACTGAGCAATTGTTTTAATCATCGATTCTGGCAAATTTCGACCGTAAAGCTCAACTGCTTTTTCGGTAATTTGCGGGGTAAAATTATTAACTACTTTCTCTGTATCAATAATTTGCGCGACTTTTTCCTTATCGTCTTTGCGAGCTGCATCAACTAACAGGGCGAGGGAATACTGCGGAGTTTTTTTAACACCTTGCCAATAAAAATAACCCGCAATTCCGCCAATCAGCAGAATCAAAAAGGTCAAAACAGCTAAAATGCCTAAAATTCGCAAGCATCCACCTCTTTTCTTTTGATTATTCTGAGGCAAATTGGTTTGCTCGTCTTTTAAAGGATAAACCATTCTGTCATTATACCTTTAGAGTCAGTTTTCATCCAGATTTATCGTTAAAAACTATTTTGATAAATTTTCGCCTGCGGCTTGATAATCAAATTGAATAAAGACATAATGCACATTAATTGCTTTTCAAAATAATCCAAATCTTAAGGAGCTATCCCTGTGCATCAATTGCGTCTTTTTTTGGTCTTAGTTTGTCTTTCGTTATTTTCTAATTCAACAATTTTTACCCAAACGCCGACTCCACCGGCTACACCTGCACCATCTCCAACTGCAACTGCTACACCAAATCCGAGTGGTGGACGTGAAGGTGGCGGACGTGAAGGTCAAACGCCTCCTGACCCGATGGCAATGGCTTTTTCGGGGTTAAGGTTTCGTAATATCGGTCCGGCAGTGACAGGCGGACGGGTCAATGCTTTTGCCGTTGATCCCACTGACCGTTCCAAATATTATGCCGCAGTTGCCTCGGGCGGGGTCTGGAAAACCGTTAATGGCGGAACAACGTGGACTCCGGTTTTTGATAACGAAGGTTCATTTTCAATCGGTGCAATCGCACTTGACCCGAAAAATCCTTCAACTGTATGGGTTGGAACCGGCGAACATAACAGCCAACGAAGTGTCGGATACGGCGATGGGGTTTATCGTTCTGACGATGGTGGACGCAGTTGGCGCAATATGGGTTTGAAAACTTCCGAACACATCGGAAAAATCGTCATTGACCCGCGTGACAGTAATGTTGTTTTTGTCGCTGCCCAAGGTCCTTTGTGGTCGGCTGGCGGTGAACGCGGACTATATAAAACCACCGATGGCGGCAAAACCTGGAAAGCAGTAATTCCCGGAACCGAAAACACAGGCGCAACCGATGTCGCAATTGACCCTTCAAATCCGGATATTATGTATGCCGCAACATGGCAGCGTCGCCGTCATTATTACACTTTAATTGACGGTGGTCCTGAAAGCGCAGTTTATAAATCAGTTGACGGCGGAAATACCTGGAACAGATTACGCGGCGGATTGCCTCCGGGGGATTTGGGACGAATCGGCGTAACTATTTCGCCTGTGCAAACGAATGTAGTTTATTTAACGGTCGAAGCCAGCGGAAATTTGAGCGGAATTTTCCGTTCAAATGATCGCGGTGCAACCTGGGAACGGACAAGTTCTAATATTGCCCAGGGAATGTATTACGGACAGATCGTTGCTGATCCGAAAAATGTTGATCGAATCTATATTCCGAACGTGGTTTTTCAGGTGTCGGATGATGGAGGCAGAACCCAGCGTCCGCTCGGAGAAAGATTAAAACACGTTGATAATCACGCGATTTGGGTTGATCCGAACAACACTGATTATATGATCGTTGGCTGTGACGGCGGAATTTATGAAAGTCTTGACTCGGGCGAAAACTGGAACTTTAAATCTAATTTATCTATTGCCCAATTTTACGATGTTGCACTCGATAATAATGCCCCATTTTATTATGTTTATGGCGGGACCCAGGACAACAATTCACTCGGTGGTCCAGCCAGAACCAGAAATACTTCAGGAATTTTGAATTCAGATTGGATCCAAACCAACGGCGGAGACGGTTTCAAATCACAGGTTGATCAAACTGACCCGAATATCATTTACGCCGAAAGTCAAAATGGCGGATTGGTTCGCTTTGACAAACGGACAGGCGAAAGAGTCGGGATTGCACCGATTGAAGGTAAAGGAATTGAATCACAACGTTATAATTGGGATTCCCCATTTATCATCAGTCCGCATTCCAACACACGACTTTATTTTGCCGGACATAAACTTTTCAAAACAGATAATCGCGGCGATGACTGGAAAGTTATCAGCCCTGATCTATCACGCGGACTCGACCGTAACGCTCTGCCGGTGATGGGTAAAGTTTGGGGACCTGATGCAGTCGCTAAAAATCAATCAACCGCGCTTTATGGTAATGCTTCGGCAATTTCCGAATCGCCGAAAAAAGCCGGTCTGATTTATGTCGGAACGGATGACGGGTTGATTCAGGTTACAGAAAATGACGGTGGAACTTGGCGCAAAGTTGATAAGATTGACGGCGTTCCGAGTGATAGTTATGTTACCCGCGTTTTGGCATCGCAACACGATACAAATACGGTTTACGCTCTTTACAACAATCATCAAAACGGTGATTTCAAACCGTATATTGTCAAAAGCAAAGATACGGGTAAAACGTGGACTTCGATTGTTGGAAACCTACCGGCTCGCGGTTCGCTCTATGCCATTGCCGAAGATCACATTAATCCGAACCTGCTCTTCGTTGGAACGGAATTTGGTATTTTTGTGACGCTTGACGGCGGAGCAAAATGGACTCAAATGCGAGGCGGATTACCGACAATTGCCGTGCGCGATATTGCCATTCAAAAAACCGAAAACGATTTGGTTTTAGCTACCTTCGGACGTGGATTTTATATTTTGGATGACTATTCGGCATTACGTCAGGTTAAGGATGAAACGCTTAAACAAAATTCGATGCTCTTTCCTATCAAAGATGCTCTGATGTATATCCGTTCAAATACTTCATTTTCCGGTTCACAAGGCGCATCATTTTTCACTGCACCAAATCCGGCTTACGGCGCAACTTTCCAGTATTTTCTCAAAGAAGCACCGAAAACTTTGAAGCAAAAACGGATTGAAGCCGAACGTGCGGCTGAACGTGCCAAACAACCGATCAAATATCCTTCGATTGCTGAATTACGGACAGAATCCGAAGAGGACGCTCCAAATTTAATTTTCACTATTACCGATTCCGAAGGAAAAATCGTGCGCCGGTTAAATTCGCCTGCTGCACCTGGAATTCAACGCGTCGTCTGGGATTTTCGCTACACTGCTCCGGCAATTTCTGCCCAACAGCCGGGTGGATTTGGCGGCGGTGGCGGTGGTGGCGGCGGCGGATTTGGCGGCGGGTTTGGTCCGCAAGGTCCGTTGGTAATGCCCGGAAAATATACGGTGACGATGGCAATGAAAGTCAACGGTGTCACAACTCCTTTACCGGGTTCGCAAACTTTTAATGTTGTAGTCGAAGGTCGTGAAAAAATGACAGCTTCTGAAATTGCGGCTTTGGCAGAATTCCAAAAGAAAGTTTCTGCACTACAACGCTCAATTAATGGCGCAAGCAGTGTCTCAAATGATGTCAAAACCAGAGTTGGATTACTCAAACGTGCTGCACAGGACGCACCTATCGAAAATAATAAAGCGTTGGTTGATAAAGCAAATGCCTTTGATGATGAAATAGATTCGATCATTAATGAGTTGCGCGGAGGACGCGAAAATTCCGATATTCCGCCACCTTCGATCAGTGAGCGGATTGGCAGTGTGGCTCAAACAATCAGACTTTCGACGGTTAAACCAACCCAAACTCAAATCGAGCAATATAATCTTTCCGATGCGGAATTCAAACCCGTTTTGGCGAGATTAAAGAAACTGGTTGAGGTTGATATACCTGCCTTTGAAAAACAACTCGAAGCTGCAGGTGCCCCGCTGACACCGGGACGTTTGCCGCAATAGTTAAGGTTATAAACTAAAGAATGAGGGATGAATTGTTAAATTTTCATTCCTCATTTTTTTTATGTCTTTTTCTCCAAAACAATAGCACTGTTTAACTGACGAGGGAGATTTCTTCTTCTTGAGCGCAATAAAAAACCAAATCAATTCAGGAGAAAATGAATAATGCGAAGTGCATATTTTCAAGAGATTTTAGCATTGGTCAAAAAGTCAGCATTTTTGATTATGCTTTTTTTATTTTTGATGACTATTCCGATGGTTGCTTTCGCCCAAAATAGAGGCGGCGGTGGCGGAAATGGTGGCGGCGGAAACGGCGGTGGTGGAAACGGTGGCGGCGGTGGCGACTTTTGGATTCCGATTGCTTCTTATACAGCTCAAGCCTGCCCTATTTCAGATGTAGTCAGAGCAGACTATATCAACATCTCAGCATGCACGTTAGCGAAAAGGTCACGTGACCTGAATAATTTTCAAATACTTGTCAGCGGATACACTAACTTACCGCCCTTAACAAGAGACGTGCCGGGTGGAAATCAGTTCGCTTTGCCCTGCGGAAATATTGCTATTGTTCCGGGTTTCACGGAAGTAGCGTTTGTGCAACTTTCGCCTGCACCTCCGCCAATCAGATTGGATGTTATTTCCTTTAAGATCAGGGATACCTGTCCCCATTGATTTTGACTAGATGTAACGGACATTTTTTGCAATCGGAAGAGCCGAAGCCAGCGACAGGAACTTTGGCTTTTTCATGAATTAATCGCTAATTATAAATACATTCTTCTCTTATCTCAGAGGGATATGAAATGACATCAACCAATTCAACTTCGGGATGGGTCAAAAGATAATACAATGCCAAGTTTTATTACCATTCTTGAAAGAGCTGAAAAATTAAAACAGGCGACTGATGAACTTGCAAAAAATCCAAATAATCCCGAAAAACTCTTGCAAAATAGGCTTTACCGTAATGGACGGAGATTCGTGGGTAAGTGACGGGCGACAGGTGAGGGCAATCGAATACTTCAAAAAAGCTCTAGAGTTAAAACCTAAATTTGCTATGGCACAATATGGAATTTGTAAAGCATACATTCAAATAGCAGATATTGATAAAAGCAAAAATGTTGACGAAGAATTAGCAAAATTGAATAAACTAGACTTTAATCTGGCAAAAGAAATATAAAGAATACAGAAAAACTTATTCGGGTGGTCTCAGAATTGTTGCACCGCCAAAAATCAAATAGTGAGTTTTTCCTTTCCTATCGCCAATCTTTATTTTCGATGATTTGAATGTAATTGCTCCGTTCATAAGCAGTTGGATCAGGAACGTGAAGCTGACTCATAATCCCTTTGAAAGAATCAACGGATTTAAATTCCATATCCAACAAATAAAGTTCAAGGTCATCAAGAATATCTTTGATCCACGGAATCCCATTTTGTAATAAAGACGAGGCGACCATCCCGACATCTGCTCCGGCAAGCAAATATTTAATTAGTTCCCGTGCGCCGTGAACGCCCGTTGTGGCTGCCAGCGAAGCGGGGATTCTCCCGAACAAAACTGCAATCCACAACAACGGCAGACGAATTTCCGACGGATGGCTCAAATTCAAATTCGGCACGACTTTTAACTCGTTAACATCAAAATCAGGTTGATAAAATCGGTTAAAAAGAACCAGTGCATCTGCTCCAGCTAAACAGAGTTCGTGCGCCATATTTCCGATTGAGGAAAAATACGGATTGAGTTTGACCGCAATTGGAATATCTATCGTTTCACGCACCATCTTCACAATTTCGAGATAGCGTTTTTCCACATCATCAGGTTTGAGGCGAATATCGGCGGGAATAAAATAAACATTGATTTCCAATCCGTCGGCTCCGGCTTGCTCGATTTCACGGGCATATTCAATCCAACCTTCAGGAGTAACGCCGTTGAGACTGGCAATGATCGGAATTTCAGTGCGCGACTTTGCCTCTCGAATCAGTTCGAGATATTGTGCCGTTCCAACCGGATATTCATCGTCTAAATTTGGAAAAAATCCTGTCATTTCCGCAAAAATATTGACAGTTGACCGCTGAACTTTTTCAATTTTAGCGGCTTCAGCGCGAATTTGTTCTTCAAACAGCGAAAACAAAACGACCGCACCCGCTCCGGCATCTTCCATCGCCAGAATGTTTTCGATTTTTTGCGACAACGGATTGGCGGAAACCACTAACGGCGACCGCAGATTTAATCCCATGTATTTTGTTGATAGGTCTAGCATAAAATTTAGAAAACTGCCCGCGAATGAACGCGAATTAGTTAAATAAAATTCGATTCAAAGTTCCTTAAAATTAGCGAAGATTCGCGTTAATTCGAGGGCAATTAAATTTATCAAAAAACGGGTTGAAATGAACTTGCACCAAATCCAGCCATATCTTCATAAGTTTTCCAACGCAAATCAACGATTTCCTGCGCTAATTGCATCAGTTTTTCCGCTTCTTTCGGGGCAGTTTGCGTTAAAACTTTGTAGCGCAATTCGTTGTAAGCATAATCGCGCAACTTAATTGTCGGTTTTGGGGAATCAAGCACGAACGGATTCAGATCTGCACGGCGTAAAACGGGATTGTAGCGAATCAACGGAAAATAACCGCTGGCAACTGCGAGTTTTTGCTGATTCAAACCTTTTTCCATATCGATTCCGTGAGCGATGCAATGACTGTAAGCTAACACTAGCGAAGGTCCGTTATAAGCTTCGGCTTCGCGTAAAGCTAAAAGCGTTTGCTGCGGATTTGCGCCCATAGCAACTTGCGCTACATAAACATTTCCGTAAGAAATTGCCTGCATCGCTAAATCTTTTTTACCGACTCGTTTGCCTGCTGATGCAAATTTTGCCGACGCAGCAGTTGGTGTAGCTTTAGAACTTTGCCCGCCCGTATTTGAATAAACTTCGGTATCAAGCACTAAAACATTGACATTTTTTCCGCTCGCAAGTGCATGGTCGAGTCCGCCCGCGCCGATGTCATACGCCCAACCGTCTCCGCCAATCAGCCAAATACTACGGTGAACTAATTGATCCGCTACCGAAAAAAGATGTTTCGCTTCGGATAATTCAAGCGTTGCGAGTTTTTCTTTCAAAACTTTAACCCGCTGACGCTGCGATTCAATTTCGCTTTCCAAAACCTGCGGGGCATTGATTAAATCCTTGACTAAATCATCGCCCAATTGCGGTTTCAAAACTTCCAACAACTGATGCGCCATACTGATTTGTTTGTCAGCTGTCATTCGCATTCCCAAACCGAATTCGGCGTTGTCTTCAAATAACGAATTTGACCACGCCGGACCTTGACCTTTGGCATTTTTTGTCCAAGGTGTAGTCGGTAAATTTCCGCCGTAAATCGAAGAACATCCCGTCGCATTTGCCACAACTAAACGGTCACCGAAAAGCTGCGTTAAAACCTTGATATACGGAGTTTCACCGCAACCCGCGCATGCGCCTGAGAATTCAAAAAGCGGTTCGAGAAATTGCACACCGTGAACAGTCGAATAATTGACGGTCGGCTTTTCATTAATCGGAAGCTCTTCAAAAAACTTAATATTTTCGCGCTCCTGGGTTAAATCTTTCGGCTTTTCCTGAAGATTTATTGCCCGCCGATGAAGAGCTGTGCGGTCATCCGCCGGACAGGCTTCGTAGCACAAATTACAACCTGTGCAGTCTTCCAGATAGACCTGCAAACTATATTTTGTTTCGGGAAAACCTCGCGCATTGATCGGCGCGGCTTTGAAACTTTCGGGCGCATTTTTCAAATAATCACGGTGGAAAAATTTTCCGCGAATGACGCTGTGCGGACAGACAAAACTGCAATTTCCGCATTGAATACAAAGGTCTGATTCCCAAACAGCCACACGATTCGAAACATTTCGTTTTTCAAATTTCGAAGTTCCGCTCGGATAAGTTCCGTCAATCGGCATTGCGCTAACGGGAATCGTGTCACCGTAACCCGAAATCATTATTGAAGTTACTCGTTTGAAAAAATCGGGAGCATTTTTAGCAATGGAGCCGTTTGCCGCAGCAAGAGCAGTTGCTTGTTTGGGAGTTTCGACTTCAAATAGATTTTCGAGTGTTTGATCAACCGCTACGAAATTCTTTTCAATGACCTGACGACCTTTTTTGAAATATGTTTTTTCAATCGCTTTTTTGATTTGAGCAATTGCTTCTTCCGGCGGCAAAACTCCCGAAAGTTCAAAGAAACAGGTCTGCATAATCGTGTTGATTCTGCCCGCCATTCCTGTTTTTCGCGCCACGTCGGTTGCATCAATGACAAAAAGTTTGATGTTTTTATCTAAAATTTCCTGTTGGACTTTGAGTGGTAATTTGTCCCAAACCTCATCTTTAGTAAAAGGCGAGTTGAGTAAAAATGTTGCGCCGTCTTTGGCAAACGCGAGCATTTCTTCTTTTTCGACAAAATTGAATTGATGACAAGCGATAAAATCAGCCTTCGAAATCAGATACGGAGCTTTGATCGGATGTTTGCCGAATCGCAGATGTGAAACAGTTTTTGCACCCGATTTTTTGGAATCGTAAACAAAATAGCCTTGGGCAAAAAGATCTGTATTTTCGCCGATAATTTTGATACTGTTTTTGTTTGCGCCAACAGTTCCGTCTGCGCCAAGTCCGAAAAATAAGGCTTGCGTCCAGTCCGATTCGTCCAAATTGAAGCTGTAATCAACCGGAATACTTGTGTGACTGACATCATCCGTAATTCCAACTGTAAAATGATTTTTCGGGTTTTCGGATTGCAAATTATCAAAAACGGCTTTGACCATGGCGGGTGTCCATTCTTTGGATGAAAGTCCGTAGCGTCCGCCGATTATTTTCGGCATCTGCGCGATCTTTCCACTGGACAAAGCTTCCATAAAACTAATCATGACATCCTGATACATCGGTTCGCCCGTTGCACCTGATTCTTTCGTGCGGTCTAGAACAGCAATATTTTTCGCAGTTTTTGGAAAAGCGTTGATGAAATCTTCACTCGGAAAAGGACGATAAAGCGAAATTTGAATCACGCCTGTTTTTTCGCCTGATTTGGCTAAAAATCCGGCAGTTTCAGCAGCAGTTTCGACACCTGAACCCATGATGACGATGATATTTTCCGCATCTTCTGCGCCAAAATAGCTGACAGGCGCATATTTTCGTCCGGTTAATTCGGCAAATTTCTGCATTTCTTCTTTTAGAATTGCCGGAACTTTTGCGTAAAAAGGGTTGACGGTTTCGCGTCCCTGGAAATAAACATCCGGATTTTGCGCCGTTCCGCGAATAAAAGGTCGGTCGGGATTGAGTCCGCGATTGCGATGCGCAATGACCAAATCATCATCAATCATCGCCCGAATTTGTTCATTGGAAAGAAAATTAATTTTATTGACTTCGTGCGAGGTGCGGAATCCGTCAAAAAAATGTATGAACGGAATTCTCGCCTTGAGCGTCGCGGCTTGAGCAATCAACGCCATATCGTGCGCTTCCTGCACGCTTGCCGCTGCGAGCATCGCAAATCCGGTCGTTCGCGCCGCCATTACATCTTGGTGATCGCCGAAAATCGAAAGGGCTTGAGCTGCTAAACTTCGCGCCGCAACGTGAAAAACTGCGGAAGTTAATTCACCCGCAATTTTATACATATTCGGGAGCATCAACATTAAGCCTTGCGAAGCGGTGAATGTTGTGGTCAACGAGCCTGTTTGCAAAGCTCCGTGCACCGTTCCTGCCGCTCCGCCTTCGCTTTGCATTTCGATGACTTCGGGCGTATTTCCCCAGATATTTTTGATGTCTTTTGCCGACCATTCATCCGCAAACTCAGCCATTGCGGAAGAAGGTGTGATCGGATAAATCGCACAAACTTCATTGACGCGATAGGCGACATAAACGGCGGCTTCATTACCATCGAGAGTGACTACTTGTTTAGTTTCGGTTTCCATTATTTTACTGCCTCCGTTTCAGGAATCATATCAATCGCATGACACGGACATTGCTCGTAACAAGTCCCGCAACCTGTGCAAAGGTTGTAGTTAAATTTATAGCGTTTGCCTTTGCCGAGCTTGATAATTGCATCTTCGGGACACGCACCGAAACAACCGTCACATTCAAAACAATTTCCGCACGACAAACATCTCTGCGCTTCGTATTGCGCTTCTTCGGGTGTGTATCCGGCAACAATTTCTTCGAACCCGGCGGCGGCAATCTCAGGCTCTAAATGACTTTGCGGTTTGGGCGGTGCATCGGTTTGATACCAAACGTGCAGTTTTTCAATTGTTACGAGCTGATTATTCGGAGTCTTTTCAAAAGTTTTTTGCTTGAGCCACGCATCAATATTTCGTGCGGCTTTTTTGCCGTGTCCGGTCGCAATGGTAACGGTGCGTTCACTCGGAACCATATCACCGCCCGCAAAAATTCCGTCATAGCCGGTCATCATTTGGGAATTAACAATTACCGTTCCGTCCGTCTGGAACTCGATGCCTTCGATTCCTTTTAGAAAATCGGTTTCCGTATCTTGCCCAAGCGCAAGAATTAACGAATCGGCTTCGAGCGTTTCAAATTCTCCGGTCGGAACAGGTCGTCCGTCAACGATGTTCATTTTTTCGACGGTCATCGAGGTTGAATCGAGATTTTTAATTGTTCGCAGCCAATGGATTTTAACACCTTCGCTCAAAGCTTCATCTGCTTCAAAATCATGCGCCGGCATATGTTCGCGGTCCCGGCGGTAGATAATTAATGCTTCTTCTGCGCCAAGACGTTTTGCCGTTCGAGCGGCATCCATCGCTGTATTTCCGCCGCCATAAATTGCCACGCGCCGACCGATTTGCGGCTGATTTCCTAATTCGACATCTTTCAAAAATGAAACCGCATCAAGGATTTTTCCCGCGTCACGCGCCGGAATCGAAGTCTTTTTGCCGATATGTGCGCCAATGGCAATGAAAACCGCATCAAATCCACCCGCATTTTTTTCGGCAAGAATATCCGTTACTTTATAATTCAGACGAATTTCAACACCTAAATCTTCGATACGTTTAATTTCGGCTTGTAAAATATTGCGCGGTAGACGATAGGCGGGAATCCCAAAATTCATCATTCCGCCCGCGATTGGTCCGGCTTCGTAAATGCTGACATTATGACCTACACGTGCCAGATGATAGGCAGCAGAAAGTCCGCTCGGACCTGCACCGATCACTAAAATCCTTTTGTGTGTTTGATTGCGCGGTTTGTTAAATTTCCAATCTTCGGTAATTGCGAGATCGCCCAAAAACCGTTCAACCGCGTGAATGCTGACAGAACTGTCGAGTTCACCGCGATTGCAAGCCGTTTCGCACGGATGATAACAAACGCGTCCATGAATCGCGGGCATCGGATTTTCTTCGGTCAGTTTTTGCCACGCTTCAAAATTCTTTCCTTCCTGTGCCAAAGCCAGCCACGACTGAATATTTTCACCCGCCGGACACGCATTATTGCAGGGCGGAAAAAAATCAACATAAAGCGGGCGTTTATTTCTGATCGCGCCTGTGCCTAAACCGTGGTCTTGTAAATCAGTTTTGGTTGTTAGATCTGTTTTTAGAAAAGTCATATCACTCCCCCAACTAATGACTTCTCATTTTAAACAAAAGCGTAGTTAATAACTGTGACTTTAATCACCAGATTATTTGTTTTTTCTAAATTGAAGCGAATTAATTATTGAGTATGTTTCATTTGAGCGAGTAGGTTCTGAAATCTGGTGTCTTGTCGAAAGTCTTCCAGCATGGGTTCTGTTCCAAACCAGAGCATCCACGGATCATCTTCGTCAATTGATTGTTGGAAAAGCGGAATTGCTTCATCAAAATTACCCAGTGCGGTGTTTGCCATTGCCAGAAAATAAGGCTTAACGTAAGTGTTTTCAGCGAGATACTTGATTTCCGCTAAAACTTTTTCGGCTTCTTCAAATTTATCGGCTTTGACCAAAGCAAAGGAAAGCTGATATTTAGTTAGTGCCGAATTTGGAATCATTTGGTCAAATTTTTCAAAATACGGCAATGCTTCTTCGAACCGTTTCATTCCCCATAAACCAAGCCCGATTTGCGAATAGCCTTGCGGATAATTTTTGTCCAGATCAACAAGTTCTTTTCCGCGTTTAAGTGATTCTTCAAATTGGTGAGCCTGATAAAGCGTCCACGAAACCAGTGTTTTTGTGCGAAGCGAAAGCGGATCAAGTTGTTCGGCGATTAAAATTTCGCGGATTCCTTCTTCAGTTCTACCTAAACCAACCAATAAAGCCGAATACCACTCGTGAGCATGAACATAATTTGGACTTAGCTCAATTGCTTGAAGTTTTAATTTTTCGGACTCCCTCCAATCTTTCCGATTTTGAGCTACTAAACCAAGCGAAGCATAGGCTTCACCTAAATTTGCGTCTAATTCGATAGCTTTTCGGGCAAATTTTTCGGCTTCTGCCAAAGATTGCAACGAGGGAATCAATCCATAAATATTTGCCCAGATATAAAAATCAGCCAGATCAACGTAAGCCAAAGCATAATTCGGGTCAAGCTCAACCGCCTTTTGAAAAGCGTTCAAGGCTTTCGGCAAGGCTTCCGGCGTGAACTGATTCCAGTAATATCGTCCACGTAAATGTGCCTGATAAGCGTTTGGATTATTGGTTTCACGACGTGAAAGTTTACGTTGTTCCGTGGCGGTCAGTTGCGGAATCAAAGCTTTGGTAACCTGTTCCGAAATCGAATCTTCCAACTCTAAAACATCGGTAAATTTTTCGTCAAAGTTTTTTGCCCACAAAGATTTTTCTTCGCTGACTTTCAGCAATTGAATATTAACGCGAATCATTTCGCCCGCCCGCCGAATGGTGCCGTCAATCACATATTCAACTTTTAAGCTGCGTCCGGCGGAAAAAGGGCTGATAGTTTGATTCTGAAACGGCAAAACACTCGTCGTCGGGCGGACGATTAAACGCTGAACATTGCTCAGACGGGTAATCAGAGCATCAGTTAAACCGATGCTTAAATATTCTTCTCCCGTATCGCCTGTATTCCCCGAAGCCAGCAATTTGAAGGGTAAAACCGCGATCGTTTTTTCACGCTCGGCAGTCGTTGGTTCACTCGTCATTTGCTGCGTCAAAATCGGATTATTTATTTTTCTTAAGATTTTCAAATACCGCGGATCTTTTCTTAATTGGTCTAGTTCCGGCTCAACTCCAAACCAGATCAGCCACTCATTGCGTTCTTCAACCGCCCTTTCAAAACATTCAAAAGCCAGATCATTTTCGCCAAACGCCGCATAAGCCATTCCAAGAAAATACGGTTTGACATATCCCGTTTCACTCAGATTTTTAATTTCTGCCAAAACTTTTCGCGCTTCGTCCGGCTGATTATCAGCAATCAACGCATAACACAACATATATTTCGGCATTGCGTTACCTTCCCACATTTGCGTAGCTTGGCGCAGAGATTCTACCGACTGTTTTATTTCACCATTCTGCGTTTGAGCATTTCCCAGATGCAAAAGTCCTTGGGCAAAGGTTTGCATTTCATTGGCTTCTTTAGCTTTGGCAACCGATTCAGAAAAACGCCGTGCCTGATAGAGCGTCCACGCTGTCATTAGTTTTGCCCTTGGCGAAAGCGGGTCAAGTTCTTCAGCCCGTTTGATTTCGCTCACCGCTTCATCAAAAATCCCCTGTGTTGAAAAGAAGTTTGAATAACATTCGTGAGCAAAAGAATAATTCGGATTAAGTTCCAAAGCACGTTTCACCAAATGCTCAGCTTCCGTCCAATTCCAATCGAATAGCAAAGTGATAAAAGCCGAAATGGCGTAAGCTTCGCCGAGTGAATTATCAAGGCGTAAAGCATTTTCGATAGCGGCTTTGGCTTTTGGATAAGCCTCGTCACAAGGCATTTCGCCGAAAACTGCCGACCAGACATAAAAATCGGCAATTCCGACGTGCGGGAGAGCATAATTTGGATCAAGCCGAATCGCTTCTTTATAAGCAGCAATTGATTTGAGCAGCGATTCACCCGAAAATTGATTGGCAAAATAGCGTCCGCGCAGATAGACTTGATATGCTTCCGAATTATTCGTTCCGCGTTTTTCCAACCGACGACGTTCTTCGCCCGTTAGTTTGGGTAATAAAACTTTAACTACTCTTTCCGAAATTATATCTTCAAGTTCCAAAACATCCGTGAAGTTTTCATCAAAATTTTCTGCCCAAACCGTTGTGCCTTTTGAAACACTCAAAAGCTGAAGGCTAACCCGAATCCTTTCGCCAGATCGCCGGATATTGCCGTCCACGACATATTCAACCTTTAAACTTTCTCCGGCGGAAAAAGGATTTCCGGTTAACCCTTGAAAAGGTAAAACGCTCGTCGTCGGGCGCACTGTCAACCTTTGAACATTGCTCAAACGGGTAATCAGAGCATCGGTCAATCCAATACTCAAATATTCTTCTTCGCCTGAACCTGTTGGCGTGCCGAAAAGTTTGAGAGGCAAAACTGCAATGGACTTGGCTTTTTCGGTGTCGGCTGATTCTTTATTTTTAACCAAAGGATTTTCCGTCCGATGCAATAAATCTATGAAACGCGCATCGTTTCGCAAGATGTCAAATTGCGGTTCAACGCCGAGCCAGTTTGTCCAGGCATCGCGCGTTTCAACGGATTTTTCCAGATACTCGAAAGCCTTGTCTTTATCACCCAAAGCGCAATAAACAAGCGCGAGCATATATTCGGAAACAAAGCGCGTTTTAGAAATTTCATCAAGCCGATGCAATATCTTTTCTGCCTCTCCTTGCTCACCTGCATCCGCGTAAGCCCCTGCTAAAGCTGTCAGATACATTGGATTTTCGCCCGTCAGAATAACTGCTTTTCGGGCATAGGTAATTGCCTCTTGAAAACGTCCGAGCCGCCGCAAAACCCAACTGTAAGTTTTTAATCCCCAAACATAATTCGGTTCGCTTTTGAGCAATTTTTCGTGGGCGACAAGTGATTCTTGGTAATGGCGCGAGTGATATAAAACCCAACCGATCTGATGCACTCCCAAAATAGAGCCGGGATCTAATTCCAAAACCCGTTTAATTTGAGCAAGTGCTTCATCAAACCGTTCCAGATGTGCCAAAATCGCCGCATACCAAAAATTTGCGGTGAACGAATTCGGATTTAGTTTGAGGGCGTATTGAAATAGTTCTTCCGATTTTGTCCAATCCAACCCGTAACAGAGAACGGAAAAGGCAAGTGCTGCATAACTTTCGGCGGAAGTCGGGTCAAGCTGAACTGCTTTTTCGGCAGCTTTTCTGGCGGCGACAGAGGCTTCGGCAAAAGGAATAACGCAATGAATTCCCAAAAAAATGTAGTATTCGGCAATTGCAGCGTGAGCTTCCGCATAATTTGGGTCAAATTCGACGGCTTGCTGATAATACTGAACGGAACGGGCAAAACCTTCTTCGGTTTGTAAACTCCAATAAAAACGTCCTTTCAAAAATGCTTCGTAGGCTTGGACGCTATTCGTTCCGCGTCTGCCTAATTGACGCTCTTCTTCGCCCGTCAGTTTGCTAATTAAAGACTGTCCGATTTTTTCCGAAAGCGAATCTTCGAGCTTGAGAATATCAGTAAATTCCTCATCGAAATTTTCTGACCAGTGCGTTGAATTATCGTTGACGTTCAAAAGTTGCGCCGTGACGCGGATTCTGTTGCCAACAAAACGAATATTTCCGTTAACAATAAATTTGACTTCGAGCTCTCTGCCAATCTCAAAAGCATCGGTATGATTACTGAACCGCAAGATTGAACTGGTTGGACGCACGATCAGCCGTCCAACCCGACTCAGTCGCGTCACGAGGGCATCCGCCAGACCGATGCTCAAATATTGATCGTCTGTGTCTTCGCCCAAATTCCCGCCGATTATTTTCAAAGGCAAAACTGCGAGCGATGGTTTATTACTGGTGGCAGATTTTGTTTCTTTAGCTAATGGTGTAAATCGTTTTTTAATCGGTCTGCCTTTTAGATAAAGCTGAATATCTTCGGCAAGTTCAAGCGCAGTTTGATAGCGGTCGCTCGGCTTTTTGTGAAGTGCGTTCATCACAATTTGTTCAAGTTCGCCCGAAAGCTCGTGACGTAACTCAAACAGATTTGAACCGCGTGTTTCCAGAACTTTTTCCAATGTCTGCACTTCACTTTTTTCCAAAAAAGTTTCTTTGCTCGCTAAACTATCGCCCAGAGATTCAGGCGATTCTTCGCAAATCACGCGGGCAATTTCGTGCGGTGCGCGATTTTTCAAACGATACGGACGATGACCTGAAAGCAATTCGTAAAGTAAAACGCCCAATGAGTAAATATCTGAAACAGTTGTAATTTCGCTCCCGCTGACCTGTTCGGGACTGGCATATTCAGGAGTCATTATCCGCATTTGCGTCGCGGTCGGATCAATGGTCGTATCGGCAACATCGGGGTCAAGCAGTTTGGCAATTCCGAAATCGAGCAATTTCGGCGTTCCGTCGCGTTTGACCAAAATGTTTGACGGTTTCAAATCACGATGAACGACTTTGATTTGATGGGCGGCGTGAACAGCTTCGCAAACCTGAATAAAAATTTGCAGCCGCTCTTTGATACTGAGTTTTCGGTTGTCGCAAAACTGATAAAGAGGTTCGCCGGCGACAAATTCCATCACAAAATAAGGTAATCCGAATGGAGTTGTTCCGCCGTCGTAAAGCAAGGCGACATTCGGATGACTCAAAGTGGCTAAGATCTGCCGTTCATTGCGAAAGCGTTTGAGAATTGAATCCGTATCCATTCCGCGTTTGACAAATTTGATCGCAACTTCCTGACTGAAAACTCCATCAATCCGTTCCGCCAGATAAACCACGCCCATTCCGCCGCGTCCGATTTCATTCGTAATTCGATAAACGCCGAAAGTCTGCCCAATCAATTCGTCTGAGAGTTCGGGATTTTCTGCGTTGGGGGTTTTATCCAGTCTGTGACTCATTTGCTCTCAAATGATTTTATCCGTCAATTAAAATAATTTCCATAAATCTTGATACAAATTTTAAGTTTTATCCGCGTTGATAATTGGAAAGCAAGTTTTACCAAAAAAATAAGGAGAAAACTTATGTTTAAGAAAATTACTATTCTAACTTTATTGGTTTCGATTTTTAGTATTGCCTCTAGCGCAAATATTTTTGCTCAAACTAAAATGAGCGATGAAAATCAACCTGTATCAATCAACCCTGAACCAAGACGGGAAACTTTTTTGAAAAAAGAAGTTCAGCCGAATTTCGAGCAAAAAGAAACGATGGCTGATTATAAAAAACAAAAAGCTCAGGGCAGTAAATTCTCGACCGGAACCAAGGTTTTAATTGGGGTTGGAATTGCTGCTGCAGTTCTCGGTGTTGTAATTTTTGCCGCCAGCCGCGACAAAATTGAGCCTTTTAAAAATGGCGTGTTGTAAAAAAATCAAATATACAAGGAGAAAAATTATGTTTAAGAAAATAATTTCAGTTGGATTGTTAGTCACTATTTTGGGTATCGCATCAAGCGCAAATGTTTTTGCTCAAGCAAAATTAAGCGATGAAAATCAAACTATTTCAATTAATAAAGAGGTTAAAAATGAAAAAGTTCGGGAATCATTTTTGAAAAAAGAAGATAAGCCGAATTATGAACAAAAAGAAACGATGGCTGATTATAAAAAACAAAAAGCTCAAGGCAAAAAGTTTACAACAGGAACCAAAGTTTTAATTGGAGTTGGGATAGGAGCGGCAATTTTAGCAACTATTTTGGTAGTTCGTTTCGGTATTAACGAATAAAGGCAATTAGCAACCGTTTTTTATTCAATGCTTCGGACATTTTTTTTAGCTTAGTTACAAATTTTTAGGTGTCAAAAAACTGTCCGAAGTATTTTTTAAGGAGTATTTTTATGTTTAAGAAATTTTATTTATCAGCAATTATATTCGCTTTATTTTCAACTATTTCCGCCTTTGCCCAAATAGAAGAAGGTTTTGAAAACGCATCCAGTTCAAATTTAACTAAAGTTTCACTTCCGGCAAATGCCTTGAGAATGTCACCCGAAAAAGTTCCGGCTGAAATTACACAAACGCTCGAAAAATTTGTCGCCGCCGGAGAAGGCAAGTTTTTGCAGGGCGATTCGGAAGTTTTGGTTTGGACAGGCAGTTCATATCAAAAAGTTGGTCTGCAAACAACCATCAATCGTTTAATGGATACGATGAAAGTGGCAGGATGGAAATACGAGGTTGGCGGTCAAGAAAACGGCGTGACGGTTTTCAGTTTACTCAAAGATGGAGCAAAACGCCGCGCAATTATGGGGTTTTACGGTGAGTCGGACGGAACTTTGGTTTTGGGTTGGGTAGAAGTTCTACCTAATAATTCCGGTGCCGATACTTTGCAAAATACCGAGCAAACAGAAACTATTTCAACAACTGGTTCAAATTCAAGTATTATCGGAAACTGGTATAATGGCAGAGTTTCGACGGTTACCCGGCAAAATACGATTACAGGAATGACCTCGCCCGGCAGCAGCACTCGTTTTGAATATCAGTTTATGGCAAACGGTAAATTTTTATTCACGGGTTTGGCACAAACCGTTAATTACAGCTGCACCGATACGCTTTATAATGAAAAATCGGGCAGCTACACGATCAACGGTTCACAGATCAAACTAACTTTGACCAAGAATTTTTGGCGTAAACAAAATAGCTGTGCCCCATCGAGCAATTCGGAGCGGAATTACAAATTAGACCCCGAAACTTATACTTTCCGCATTAAGCGCAACGAATACGGCAAAGACGAAATTTGCCTTAATAGCGGGACAAACGAAGCCTGCTACGAACGCACGAAAAAATAAACTGACAAATCAGATTTAACTAAAAAAGCGGTGGAAAAAATTTCGCCGCTTTTTTTTGATACATTCAGCCCCTTTTTTCCGCGTTGGTAATTGAGGGTAATTACTCGCTTTTATCAAATGGAGAATTTTATGCGACCCAAATCATACTTATTAATTTTAACTATTACTATGCTCAGTTTTGCGATGTCAGCTTGCCTGCCGTTTTCGCTGGCAAAGACCAGAAAAACTGACTCAAAGAGTTCAGATAAAAAAACAAAAACCGAAAAGTCTTCTAATCCCGGTGAGCCCAAAACTTTGAACGTTGATAAAAATACGGATTATATCAATGCGATGGGCAAGGAAACGCCTGAAATACCGGAATTTGACGAGTTATCAGCTAAACCCGGAAAAGTGCGCGGCTATGTCAAAGATATAAACGGTAATCCGTTGAAAGGTGCACAATTAGGGGTTCGTTCAACTGCTGTCGGCGGTGCTTATTCAGGTTCGCAGGGCGAAACCGATGATGACGGTTATTACGAATTTGAAGTTCCGATGGGAGTTGCACATTTTTATAACGCCGGTTACGCCATCGAATGGGGTGATGATAGTTTGGCGGCAATCGGTTTGCATCCGGTGGACGGAAAATTAGACAGTTTTGCCTCAAATGTCGGCGGAGTCGAAAATTTTGTTCTCTTGCCCTATGGAATTACCAGCCGCGAAAACGTTCAGCAAAGTCCGCATCTTGCTTCAAGCTATTACGGCGGGTCGGTTTATATTCACTACTACACAGTTTCCGCTGATGATAATTACCCGTCAGAAGGCAGTTTGGTCGAAGGTTCGGTCATCGAAATCACTCTCACGCCCGAAGGCGAAATGTATGGCGGCATAATGGTTCCAAAAAGCTTCACTATTCGCAAAACCATCAGTTTTCGCGGCGGATTTTACATTAACAATTTACCGCTCGGAAATTATCGGATTGCCGTCAAAACCGATAAAGGTAAACGTCTCAAAATGGAATTGAACAAACCGCAAAATAGTGAATTTGGTATCAAACCTTCTGAGACAACCGATAGTGCAGTTCTGACTTTTGCTCCCAGCGATGCCAGAGCCAATATGGTCACTCCGCAATACGGCGGTTGGAACACAGTTGAAATAAATGTTACTCAAGTTGATAGCAAAACTAACAAGCCAACTGTCAATAAGGAAACGGAAAACGAAGAAGAATAAAAATGAGAAGCGAAAAACTGCTGACTTTTCATTGATACATTTTTACAAAATCTTTCGCGTAATTAGATAGACGACAACTTTCGCAAAAAAAACAGGAGATTTATGTTTAAAAAATTTTATTTATCCGCAATTATATTCGTTTTATTTTCAAGTGTTTCCGCTTTTTCTCAAACCGAAGACGGACTCGAAGGCGCAGCCAGTTCAAATTTAACGGGCATTTCTCTGCCAGCCAAAGCTCTCAGAGTTTTGCCGGGCAGTGTTCCTGCGGAGGTCAGCGAAACTCTCGAAAAACTAATCGCTTCAGGTGAAGGAAAAATTCGTCAAGGTGATTCCGAAGTTTTGGTTTGGACAGGCAGCGAAGTCAAAAAAACAGGCAAAATGACCATCGTCAACCGGTTGACCAACACGCTCAAATCTGCCGGTTGGGAATACGAACTGAGCGGCGAGGATAAAGGCGTTTCGATTTTTACCGCTTTCAAAGATGGAGCAAACAAACGCGCCGTCATTGGTTTTTATGGCGAAGAAGATGGAACCCTGGTTTTTGCCTGGTCTGAAGTTTTAAAAAATGATGGCGTTAAACAAATTAATTCAAATTCTCAAATTGAAAAGTCGGGTGTTCAGGTCAATAGCGAAAACGGAAGTGTCAGCGATTATAGTTTTGTCACTCCTGCGGGTTGGTCGCAAACCAATTCTCCTAATGAAATTGTTTTAAGTAATAATGAAAGTAAAATCTCATTTTTGCCTTTGATGAATTCAAGCGGAAATCTGGAAGCTGATGCTGATAGAATTTTGTGGCAGGTTTTCAAAGGTTATAATTCCTGGTTTGCTAATGGTTTTGAGGCTGATTACGGAACTTTTGAAAAAGGCAGAACGTCTCAGGGTTTGGAGTATTTTCGGGCATATCGTTATGCCAAAAAAGCCGGTGATTCTAATGATGGCTTCAGCGAATCTAAGTTTGATGCAATCATTTTATTAGTCAAAATAGATAATAAAGTCGCTGTCATCGTTGGCAGTGAGCCTTTTCAAACGGATAATCACAGAGATTCGGCACTTCGCGCTATTGATTTAATTTTGTATGACCTGACCTTCAAAAGTATTACCAATTCCTACAATCTGAAAAATGATTTACTAGGTTCGTGGTCAGCGGCCAGCGGCTCGGTCGCTCTTGCTTACACTTTCAACGCAAACGGCACTTTTAACAAAGGCGCTGCTGCTCAATTTCGGACTTCGCGTGATGCTTATACTGATAATGTTACGACTACAAGCTATGGAATGACCGATACCTACAGCTTATCCGGCAACCTTTTAACAGAAAATTACAAGAAGACGCGCGAAATCTATAAATATAAAATACGGATCTATGACACAAAATACGACAAAGACGCGTGGCAGCATAAAGTCGGCTTTTTACCGACTACCAGTAATGACGGCGACACGATTGTTTTGAGAAAAAGTAACTAAAACAAAATGTGAAAATAGATTAGACTTTAGTTAACTAAAGCAACCGAGCAAACTTATTGCTACCGTCGAGCAAATTAACAAAATTAATAAAATTAAAATAAGAATTAGAGAGGATAAAAACAATGAGTATTTTTGAAATTGCACCGGATGTTTATCGACTTTCGTTTTATGTTCCGGAATTGGATATGGATTTTAATCAATTTTTAGTCAAAGATGAGGAGCCGCTGCTTTTTCATACCGGAATGAAATCAATTTTTCCGCAGGTGCGGGAAGCAGTTGCTAAAGTTATTGATCCGTCCGAGCTTCGGCATATTAGTTTCAGCCATTTTGAGCAGGACGAATGCGGCTCGCTCAACGAATGGTTGGAAATCGCGCCGAATGCTACCGCCGTTTGCAGTTTTGTCGGAGCGATGGTCAGTGTTAATGATTTTGCTATCCGTCCGGCTGTCGCCTTAAACGACGGTGAATCTTTTTCGACCGGAAAACATAAATTCAAATTTATCCAAACGCCGCATCTGCCGCATTGTTGGGAAGCGGGAATGCTTTTTGAAGAAACAAACAAGACTCTGTTTTGTTCTGATCTTTTTCATCAACTCGGTAATCTGGAACCGATCACCGAAAACGATGTCGTCGGTCGGGCTCGGGAAACATTAGTTGGTTATCAGGCAAGTCCTTTTGCCAACTATATGCCTTATACACCTTTGACCGATTCCAATTTTGAGAAATTGGTCGCACTTAATCCCAAAACGATTGCGGCGATGCACGGTTCATCTTTTGCCGGAGACGGCGCACAGGCATTACGAGATTTTTCCGTGATGATGAAAGAGATTTTAGGCTGAGAAAAAGCTGATACGGTTTTTCAATAACGCGTTACAAATTAAGAGATAGTAAGCCGCCATGTGCGGCTGTTTTTATAATCAGAGGAGCAATTATAATCATGAAAGATTTATCGGCACTTTTAGTTTTATGTGCGGCATTTTGCCTTTTTTAATATCATCAATGTTTTAGCATAACCGACAACCGTCTCAAATTTAATCGATGCGAATCTGCGCAACGTATCTTATCCAACAAAGTTCCAACTGAATTTAATGGCGCATTTGAAAATTTTTGTAACCTGATCGATTTAACTTCACAAAAGCGCACGGAATTACCGAAGAAATTAATCACGCCGCAAGTTTAACAAAACAAGCCTATCAGCCCGAAAGATTAAATATTGCCATACTTGGAAATATTGTTCCGCAGCTTCATTGTCATATCATCACCCGTTTCGAAAAAGATTTTGCCTGGGCAAAACCTGTCTGGGGAAGTGGTGAGGCAATTCCTTAGACAAAAGAGCAGGAAGAGAAAATCATTCCATTGCTGCGAAAACTTTTGTTAACTTAATTTTTACTTCACCTCAAATTTTAACGGCGCAACTATTGCTTTTGCCTCTTCGTTATAATAATCGTAAACAACCGATGCAGGCGTTAAAGCCTTGATTCCGTAGCGCGGTTTGAATTTGAAATTTATCTTTGTTCCGCCCGCTTTTGACCACATATAAAAAATGATTCTATCGGGTAAAATGTCGTAGCGGCTAAGACTCCAATCGTTTTTCAAAGCTTCTTCCAGAGATTCGCGGGAAACGTCCGCGCCCGGAGGAATTCCGATTTCGGCTAAAAGCATTCCGTAGCCTTGGAAGCCGACTCGTTCCGTTTCAACAGCGCAACTTACTTCCTGCATAATCGTCGGATTTTGTTTATCGCATTTGTAATCAAGCCTTAATTGACGCGATTGATTAGTCTCTTTTCCACTTGAAACCGAATCTTTCCAATCAATATAATGCGCCGAAACTATTTGCGACATTAGCGGCGAGCTTGACGAACCTTTAACTTCAACCCGATTATTTTTGGCATTAAGTTTATTAGTTAGATCAACCGTAATCGGTGTAATTTGGTCAGGCGGAACGGTAATATTCTGTATATTTTCGCCATTAAGTAAAACCTGTAAAGTTTGATTTTCCGCAGTTTTTTCAGTGGAAAGCGTGGCTAAGAATGAATCCAGAACATTAATAGTTGTTTGAGTTGAATACCAAACTCCGTAACGGTCTTTGTTTTTCAAAAGGAAAAGCATTCCGCGCGAAACCAAATCCTGATTGGTGTTGGTTTTTAACAAAAGCTGCACAACCAAAGCTGTCGTTTCTACTCTGCCCGCCGTTCCCCAACCGTAAAAAGGCGTGTTGGTTTCGAGCTTCCAATAAACCGCATCATTTTCAGCAATTGCCATCTTAGCTAAAAGTTGCGCAGTTTTGTTAGCTGATTCGAGGTTTCCCGCATCCAGTGAAGCCAAACCGTAAAGGGCAAGCGCGTAAGGCTCATCAATTTCATCATTTCGTTTTTTCAAATATTCCAATGCTTTGTTCAAAACTTCTTTATTCTCATCTTTTCTCATTGCTAAAGTTCTGGCAACATAAGAGGTAAAGAGTTTAGTGCGATTGGAATCGGTCGAACTCTCCCAATAATATTTTTTGACAAAACCGCCGTCGGGTTGCTGTTGTTTGATGAGGTAATCAGTCGCTTTTTTAATCACAGTTTCATCAACTTTGATAAAGGTTTTCGCCTCGTTCAAAAAGCGGATCGCATACGCAGTTAACGCTATATTTGATTCATCTTTGCCGCCCCAATACGAAAAACCGCCATCGGCAACTTGATAACCAAGCAGTCTTTCATAGCCTTTTTGTAAATATTTTTCAGCCGTTGCGCGAAGTTTATTGTCCTCTTTAATGAATTTCAAAAGCATTAAATTCGGATAAGTTGAGGAAATTGTTTGCTCGCCGCAGCCGTATGGACGCTGTAAAAGCCCTTCAACCGATTCGGCAACGTGTGAAAAAAGATTCGGATAGATTTTAAGCTCCGCTTTCGGCGTTCCGGGCAAGGCGTTGGCGGGAAAATCAACTTCAAACGAGGCTGAATTATTGAAAAGTTTGGAATCGGTTTTGACGATTTCTTCGCCGTTTGGTCGAACCGTGACCGGCTTTTCAATTGCATCCGAAACTTTGTTGGCAATTGCCGTTACTCTTTGTTTTCCGCCTTTGATTGCTGAAATCGTTTTAAATCCGAAAACCGCATTGCCCGAATCGCCTGACGGAACTTCAAGTTTTTGTAATTCAGGGGTGAGGAATGAGAACCAATCAGATTTTGACATCGTGACACCAACCTTTTGTTTTGCTTCGGTGTAATTGCGAACTTGTGTCGGCAGATAAATCTCATCTCCTTCGGTTAAAAACTTCGGCGGATCAAGGTCAACAAAGAATGGTTGAAAAGCGCGAACTTCTTTTTCTGCAATTCCTATTTTGCCGTTCTTGGTCGAAGCGATGCTGTAGAGCTTCCATGTTGTAATATTGTCTGCCAGTTTGAATTTTAATTCAGCTTTTCCGTTTTTATCGGTCAAAAGTTCCGGCGACCAAACAAGCGTTTCGGGAAAATACTCGCGCAATCGAGGTGTTGAATTTTCACTTTTTGTAGGATCATTAACGTCAACTCCATCAAGTGTAACTTTGCTTTGATCTTGTCTTGCGCCGTTCACACTAGGTTGTAAGCTCAGCAAATTTGCGACGTTACGAGCATTTAACGGTAAGTTTACTATTTGTCTGGAAGTTATTGTATTTCCAATTGAGGCATCTGAGGAATTAATTGTAGATTCTACACTACTTGTCACTTCAACTACCGAACTCACTCCTCCAACTTCTAAAGTTATATTAATTTCAACTAAATTCATTGATGTAACTTGAAGGTCTGAATAAATGGTTGTTTTGAATCCGGTAGCGTGAATTTCAAGTTTATATTTTCCCGAAGTTAGGTTTTCGATTAAAAATATTCCATCGCTATTGGTTGTCGTTTTATAAGTTTTAGTCGTATCGTCCTGACTCGTCGCCGTTACAGTTGCACCCGCAACAACTGCCCCATTTGCATCAGTTACAGTTCCGCGAATTGCCCCATTTGAGTTAGAATAAGCAATATTTTTGACTTCGGCTTTAGTGTAAAAGGTGTCTTTTGATCGTTCGGTAATCACGCTTGAGAATGTTGCCAAATCAAAATGAGTTAAACTTCCTGTGCCCTGGCTGCGAATCGTAAATGTCTGTAATTCCTGCGTGACGGGTATGATTTTTTGCTTACCGTTTTCGACCACAGTTTTGTCGGCGTAACGATTTTCTTTGCGGCTCGTCAAATAGACAGGATTTCCCCACCCGTCAAGTATTTTGGCAAAATCCAAGCCGTTATCCTTCAAAATCTGCTTAAATTCAATGTCGTCTTTCGGAAAAGGCTTTTTGCCAATATTGACGGTTTGGCTCAAAATTCGATTGATTTCTTTTTCAGTATCAAGGAAATAATCAATTTGGCTAGTCCAAATCGTAAAATCATCTGAGTAGTAATTCGGTTCATACGCACCATTTGCTCCGTAACTGTAAAAACGAATCAGATAATTTCGCCCTGAAACTTCAAACGTGACACGATAATCACGATTCCAACGGTCTTTGAGTTGGTTGACGTCCAAATCCTGTTTGGCAAGCTCAGCGGAAAAAGTCTCGGCATCGCGGATAAATTTGCTGGTTCGTTGGTGATATTCCCAAACCGCTTTATTGATTTTTTCGCCAATCGGCAAAAAGTAAGAAAATGAAGAGGTTGAAACTGTGAAATCGTCTGCGGTATTAAATTTTTTATCAACTCCGGCAGTTTTCCAGGTAAGAATGTCTTGTGTTTGGCTTATCGAAAAGCTCGGCTGATAATTATTCCCCCAAGGATCTCGCAAAGAATCCAAATCTAGTTTGTTATCCGACAAAATTTTGCGCAAAGATGCTTCGTCCGTCGGATGTGCGTAATTTTTTTCAAATTGTGCTTTCAGAACTTTTTCGACTGGTTCAAATTGTTTTTTGAAGAGCGGAGCATAAACGCTTTTGACATCGCTTTCCCACTTTCGACTGCGGTAAATTCGCGGATAATAGTAGTAATCCGCCAACATAATTTCTGCCGCCACTTGTAATTCGTTTGAGACCGGTTTGGATAAATTAAGTTCGTTCAAATCTTTCAGTGTAATTCCGCCGAAGGAACGTTGATAACCGAGCAATCTATAAAAACGGCTGAAATAACTGCCGAATTCTGCATCGGTGCGGGCGCGTTCTTCAACCGCTTTATCAAAAACAACTACGCCGAGCGCACTTTCTACCGTTTTGCCAATTCCGTTCAGCACCGAAAAATTAACTTTTGCTTCCTCGTTCGGACGATATTCGGCTGCCGAAAATTGTGCATCAAGTTTTAAGTTTTGTTGGGTTGGATAAATGATTCCGCGTGAGGCTTTGATCAAACCATAATCGTAGTAATAATAATCGTTTGAATCCGAATCAATGTAAGCCGAAATCGCCAAATCGCCCTTAAAAGTTGGGTTATACGGAATTTTGAGTTCGCCTTTGCCGTCTTTGAGATTGACGAAATAAGTCGCCAAAGTTGACCAATTTTGCACGACATCCACATAAACCAGAGCATCTTTTTTGGTCGAAAGCAGATTGACTTTGACGCTTTCGCCGGGTTTGAAAATAGTTTTGTCGGTGGAAATTTTTAACGACTCGGTTTTGTAATAATACATATTTTCGCTAAAAGTTCCGGTTTCTCCTTTTTGGTCACGGGCAGATATTTCAAAATTGTAATAACTTCCATCAAAAAACTTTTCATCCAGACTGAAATCGGTCCTTCCTGCGCCAAGTGAATTGGTTTTTAGTTTGGTAATTGGTTTTTGATTTATCTTGAGATCAACATCGCAAACGGCAGGCGTTCCATCAGCATAAAAAGTTGAAACATAAGCAGTTATCGGTAGTCTGAGTTGCTGACGATAATCATTTCTAATCAGATAAACGTGAATCGGTTCTTTAGTAACGCGAATGTCAAAACGTCTCTGCTCGGTTTTGTTGGTAGTTAAATCCGTGTAATAAGCGGCAAAATTTAGATCCGTAAAACGCTGCCAGTTATTTCTTTGTAAATCATTTATTGCTTCACTCAAATCAACTTTGGCTATGTATTTTCCGTCTTTGTCGGTTTCGCCTTCAAAAGACTGTTTTTCATCAACATCATATTTTTGCTCGCGCCAATTCCAATGCCGATTGCGTTCCTGCACAACACGAACTTTTCCTTGCGTAACAGGTTTGCCAAATAAATAATCGGCATTAACCGTCACTTCGGCTTGTTTATCGGTTGGCAAATAAAAAGTTTTGTCAGGTTTGGCGTTCACGCTGAAATTCGGCAGATCATAGCGCGAAACTTTGAAACTTTGTTGGGCTAATTCATCACCATCTTCATTTTTAATTTTGATGTTGTAATCGCCAAGTTTGGCATTATCGGGAATTTTCCAGGAAATTGAAGCAATACCGAATTCGGAAGTTTTGACAGTTTCACGATAAAGAACCGTATCATCTCCATCCTTGACTGAAAATTCCAACTCGCTATTGGTAACAACATTGTTATTGGCATCGAAATAAAGTCCCCGCACTTTAAAATCCTGTGCCGGTTGATAGATGGGTTTATCAGTCGTTAAAAAAACCGAACTCCTGTTTTCGTTTGTATTTAAATCTTCTTCAACTTCGCGGATAATTGCGTTTTTTCTGCCTTTAACTTTCAAATCGCCATCGCCGTCAAGTTTAATGTTTTCAGGAATTTTGAAATCCAAAACGGCAAATCCATCCCCATCTGTTTCGCCTTTGGAATTGAGTTCAAGTTCGTCTTCGTCTGCTTCGGTATCAAGGTCGAGTTTTAGATCCGCTTCAATTTTGACATTTTTGATGGGCAATTTGGTCAAAGGATGAATTGCCCGCACCCGCACCCGATAATTCATTCCAACTGAAATATTTTCCGCCGCCGCCACGCGCAACTCAAAAACATCTTTGACAATTTCGGAAAGCGAAATAAAACCTTGGGTGTTTCCCACGCGATAATGAAGGCGATACCAGGCGATTTCTGAATCAACTTTTTCCAGCAAAGCGCCGAGCGGCATTGATAATTTATAAATTTCCTTACCACGCTTTATTTTGAAAGATTGTGAAATGTTAGCAACATTCTTATCTTCATTACTGAGCAATTCGAGGTCAATTTTGCCATCAAAACTTTTCTCTGTGTTTTGAACTACAAGAGATACTTCAGCTGAGTTTTCATTAAAAATCACACCTGTTTCATTTTCCAGAACAGTTTGAGCCTGAATCGAAAAAAGGCACACTAAACACAACGCGAACGTAAGAATTACCCGCCACATACAACGCAACTCCAATTTTTTGAATTATTTCGAGATTTTTGGTTGAACCGTTCTAATTGATGCGGTGAGATTTTGAAAAGGTTGCTTTGGACAGGAAAATTGAAGAAAAAATAAAGGATGAAGGATAAATTACCACTTATCTTCATCCTGTTGCCAAGAATTTAATCTGTTTTTGGTCTATTTGTCTAAAATGTAAAAAAGTCCTCTTTCAAAGTTTGGTTAAACTTCACATCACCTACCTTAAAAGTCCAGCTATATTCGTATGCGCCTTTGCTGCTTGAACCACTATAGTGAACTTTCATTGTGCTCGGCAGGGTGATGTCTTCGTAAGTTTTAAAATCACTGAAACTTTCGGTTAATTCCATAACATAGCCATTTATTTGACCGAGAGTGCTATTAGCCGGGTTTCTGCCACTAAAAGGAACTTCCTTACCGGCAAATTCTTCTCTATATTCAGAACGAAGATGTTGAAAAGTTTCAGAATCAAAAAACAGCCGGATCTTAAAATCCTCCGATGTTCCTTCAGTAAAACATTCAATTACATAAGTTTTTCGACCATCTAATTTTTTCGTCCCCGCAAAACGAAATTTACTCCGACTTTGATTATTTTCCAACAAGCTCCAGTTGAGCGACATACTTCCCGTAAAAAAACCTTTATTTAGTAAACTTGGATGTTCAAATAGAAAATCTCCGAGTGGCGACCCAATTCCCGGTGTGACAAACGGAACAGTGATTTTGCCTTCAAAAAAGCCGATTTTTTCAAAAGGATAACTTTCGGATAAAAAACTTGAGATAAACAAAAGATTTGAAGAATTTGAAACAATGGCAAGTTTTCCGGCAGATTTGCGCTGCGGAAGAGTGGATTCAAATTGGCTAAACCCAAGCAGCATCATATTCTTTAATTCTTTACGTTTTTCTACAGTTCCGATAGAAGCTATATGTTTTGAAATGACATCCTGGACTTTGAGATCCTGAGCTTTAAGACCTGAAACAAAAAGAATTATTAAACAAATCAAATGACCGATTATTCTGGCAGACATAAAAATCTCCTTAGCTATATTTGAACATAAAATTTATTAGTTATCTGAAATACGTAACTTTATAGCATTTAACCAAATTTGAGTCTATCTTTTTTTATTGAGTCTTTCTAAAACTTTTTCGTTAGTCAGTTCACGCAAAGCATCAGCAGCGATCCAACGAGCTGATTTTGTGCCTTGCGCTTTGATTTTTTCGGCAGTTTCGATGGCGAGATTGTTCAAATGCAGATTGCGTTTGCCGATTTGCCGGAGCGACCAATTGACTGCTTTTTTGATGAAATTTCGTTCATCGTCAGCTTTTGATTCGAGAATTGGTAAAAATTGGGCGATTTTTATATCGTCCGCTTTTTTGTCGTGAACCGCTAACCACGCCGGCAGAACAAGTCCGGAACGTTTGATAAATTCTTCCTCGCGTTCCGACCATTCAAATGCTTTTTGATAAGCGAATTGAGTTTTGCAGAAAAGCGTTCCGCATGTCCCGTCGCAAATTGCCCAATTATCAAAATCTTTGACCCAAGATTCCATTTGTCCTTCGGTAACTTGTTTGACATCATCAATTAAGTAAGCAATTGCCCGTGCCTCGTGAATTCCAGTCTGCCAGAGTTCAAGTGCAAGTGCATGACGGTCCTGAGTTTGTTTTTTTATTTCTTTGGCAAGATTTTTTAAAACAGGGGCAGTGATTCCAAAGGCTTTTTTGGTAATAATTCCAAAACGCGCCATTCCGGCGATATTAACAGCATTTTCGAGCGATTCGAGTTTTTTGACAATTTCATCAGCAGTCATTTAAGGTTTAACTTTTGTTGTTCAATAGAATTAAGTTGTTGGCGTGCTTCATCCGCCCATCTTGAAGTTGAAT
>DAORIL010000001.1:0-57852 GCA_035438525.1 Pyrinomonadaceae bacterium | reverse complement strand
AAACTCTCCATCTTGGCTTTTCCGTGCCCGAGTGGGGTATTGATCCCTATATTGAATGGAAAAAGGAAAGAGGTGAAGGTAGTGTCGGAGAAAAAAAATATCACATTGACGGTTATGTTTACGATGGGGCCATGTTCGAATCACGAGGCGGGATGGGAATGTCCGGCTTTAACCTTGGCAACTTCGTTCCTGTCGGGCGTTTTGAAGAAGGCATCATTTCAGGTTTTTCCAACACTAAGACTGTTGTTAAGAACGGGAAGCTCACTGTGCGTCCCCATGTATTTCAGTTCGCTAACTTATCTTACTGGAGCGCGCGCGACACAATGACGGTTAATGTTGACAGTAATGGACGCTTTGTGTCGGTCGATGGATCGGGTATGGTAAGAAAATAACCATTCACAATGGTCCAACAATGTTTATAAAAATACCTTGAATTAAAATTAGAAATATTACGCAAGGAAATTCAAAAAAGTATAGCTAACCCTGAAGCAGACGATTTAGAGACAGACGCGAAGTAATGGCGGAGAATAAGGATTTTGCTCAAAATGAAGAAGCAAAATGGTTAATTACCTCATTCCGCCTCAGCAGAAAAGATTTTAATGAAATTCTGCAATTTATCACTGTTAACAATTTAGAAGTCTCCAACGCTTTTTAGCGAGCCCTTATCAAACCGTTTTGAGATATCGGTAGGTAACCCGAAAATAAGAGACGAACGACCAAAGTTAAAAGAAAATTCACGTAATTTTCCCGAAGACAATTATTTGGTTTTCTATCGTGAAGAGGTTGCTATCGCAACAATTGTCCTCGTTTTACAAGGCGCACGAGAAATTTAGACGAAATTTTTAGTAATGAGCAAAACTAATGATTCCCTCTATTTCTAACGATGCTTATCAATAAATTCCGACGGATCAAGCCAGCCATTTCGCTCGCCCGAATAACCGCCGCCGACTGCGTGCCACATTGGGCAAGTTTCGTCTCGGATTTCTAAATGCAAATGACATAAATATTTACCGTCTGCATTGCCGACTTTGGCGATTTGCTCACGCTTTTTAACTTCGCCTGACTTCTTCAAAATTTCCAATAAATGTCCGTAAAGTGATTCGACTTTTTTACCATCGGGCAAAGTATGTTCAATAATCACGACATTTCCCCAACCAACTCCCGCATATTCGGCATAAACAATTGTTCCGTTTCCAATCGCATAAACAGGCTCACCGCAATCGGTATTTCCGCCCGAATTTTTGTTCCAGTCTTCGCCAAGATGATTTGTCTCACCAAAATTTGTCGCATTATACCACTCATCTTTTGCATCTTTGGCTTCGGTCACATATTCATTTTTGCTAATTGGATACGCAAATTTATCGGCGATAATGATGGATTTATTGTCCGAATTAGTTGAGTTTTGATTGGGTTGATTTTGAGGCGTGCAAGAAAAAAGTAAAGCCGATAAAACTAGTAACCAGAGCTTTCCCCATTCCTTTTTACCTTTTACTTTAACCATTTTACTTTAACCATTAATCACTTTGTCGAATATCAAAACGGTTTGTTTTGTTTTATCGGTCAAAATCAATTGATCATTTTTGAGTGCAAAATTCACAACTTTTTCCAACGCCGCAAAATATTGATTTTCGATTGAGCCTTCGCAAAACATTTTGGTTGAAAAGATGTTGGAAAACTTAACCGTATTCCCTTTCATTGCAATATTTCCGCCATATGAATTACAATCACCGTTGCCGCCGATTTTGTCTTTTTCGATGTTTAAGGAAACTTCATTTGTCCAACTGAAAACTTTCTTATCCGATTCAAAAGAATTCAGTTGCCACCTGCCGATTAAACTTGCCTTTTCTTTTTTAACTCTTTCCAACTGCAAAGTTATTTTCTTTTTTGCGTCGGTTAGCGTCAAAATATTATTTTTTACAGAAAAATATGTTGTTTTATCAAAAACTGAAGTTACCAATCTTTCGGTTTCCATATCTTGGCAAGCCATCAGAGTTGTGCGAACCTGCGATGTTTTCAGTTTATTTTTGACTATCGAATAGTTTCCGCCAAAATTGTTGCAGACTGTTCCGTAAAATCTGTTTTTTTCAAAAGTTATAGTGCTTGCACTATCAAGCGCGACATCGCCCATCTTTGCATCAGTAATCGAAACGAGTTGCCACTCCCCCACCAGCGAAGATTGAGCATTGGCAAAAACTGTAAATATAAAAATAAATGCGGTTAATAAAATAAATTTGGTTTTCACTAAATTACTCCTTGATAAATTTAGATAAATTTACCATAAACCGGAACAAACTTTGTTCCAAATTTATTGAATGATTTTTCGAACAAAACTTGCAACTTTTCGCTTTTTTAAAAAACTTTTCAGCCACATTTCGCCAACTCTGAAATTTGCGTTACAATAAGCGTTTCTTGTTGGAGTAAAAAGTATTAGTTATGACGATTAAATTAGATTGGATGCGCGGTTGCGCGACTGCGCTGGTGACACCTTTTAGAAAAGACGGTTCGATTGATGATGAATGCTTCAAAAAACTGGTCGAACGGCAAATAAAAAACGGTGTCAAGATCGTGATTCCGTGCGGAACAACCGGCGAAAGCGCGACGATGTCACATGACGAAGATATTCACGTTATTTCGATGGCAATTGAGGTTGCCAAAAAAAATAAGGGAAAAGTAATTGCCGGAACAGGCAGTAACAATACCGCTTCAGCTATTGAATACACCCGAAAAGCCCGTGAATTAGGCGCAGACGGCGCATTGGTTGTTGCTCCGTATTACAACAAACCAACACAGGAAGGAATGTTTGCCCATTTTTCCGAAATCGCTAAATCTGTCAAAAAATTCCCGATTATGCTCTACAATGTGCCGGGCAGAACTTCGTCAAACCTTTCGGCAGCAACAACTTTAAGATTAGCCGAAACTCACGAAAATATTGTCGCCATCAAAGAAGCCTCGGGCAATTTTTCGCAAATTATGGAAATTTTGGCAAATCGCCCAAAACATTTTGCCGTTTTTTCCGGCGATGATGCGACAACTTTACCTCTGATCTCCGTTGGTGCAGATGGACTGGTTTCGGTTTGTTCAAACGAAATTCCTGATCTAACCTCAAAAATGGTCGAAAAAGCCTTAGACGGAGCGTGGACTGCCGCAAGAAAAATTCACTACAAAATTTTGCCGCTGATGGAAGCAAACTTTATCGAAGCCTCGCCTGCACCGTGTAAATTTGTGATGAAAGAAATGGGGTTATTGGAAGAAAATCTACGCTTGCCTTTAGTTCCGATTACTGAACCAACGCAAATGAAGTTGAAAGAAATTTTGAAAGAATTAAAATAAATCAAAAAAAGGCAGAAGCACGGATTTTTTGAATTCCTTCTGCCTTACCTTTAATAAATCCACTTTTTGAAAAATTCTGACAAATCTCTTCCACTTGATTTTTCAAATGACGACTGAAAATCTTTGGTCGTGACAGATTTTCCCCAATATTTTTGGGTGTAATCTTTCAACGACTGCCAAAACTTTTCTTCGCCCAAATCCTCGCGCAACAGGTGCGTAACATAAGCACCTTTGTCATAAACTAAAGTTCGATCTTCTCTGGTCGGTTTATTCCAATCAGGAAAAACAAGCGGTTTATCTTTTCCCGCATCACGGACTTTTTCATATGAGATTTTATAGTCGCTGATTTCTTTCAGATACGCGTCGCGCCCGAAACGATTTTCGATATAAGCAGCGGTCATAAAATTCGTAATTCCTTCATTTAACCAAAAATGTGTCCAGTCTTTATTGGTGACCATATTGCCCCACCATTGATGGGAGAATTCGTGAATCCCAAGCCAAATATCCTTTTCGTCTTTCAAAACTCTATTTCCATAATCTTCTCTTAGAACCGTAAAACTTGACATTTCCTGTTCGGCATTTTTTATCGGCAAAACCTGCGTGTATGTTTTATTAGCATATTTGACGCCTGCTTTGCTTTCAAAAAAATCTATTATATTTTTAGTTTCCCGAAAAATTTGTTTAACTTCTGTTTCGGAAAAGGAAGCCGGCGCAAGATAACGAAGTTTAACTCCTTTATAATTCTCAATCACTTCACGAAATTTTCCAGCCGCAAAACCATAAAGATACGTCGGGTTTTCGTTTTTCTGTTCCCAAACAGAAGATGTTTTTCCGTTTGAAAGTTTAGTTTGTTTAATGAATTCGCCGTTACCGACAACCTGTAAATCTTTCGGCAAGACTAATTCCAGACGAAATTTAGCGCGGTCTTCGGGTGCATCGACACACGGCATCCATTGGCTGGTGGAAAAAATTGTATAGACTTGATTTTGTTCGGGAAAGAAGCGAACGCCGAATTTTGGAATGCCGTGATATTCAATTTCGATAGTGCGTTTTTCGTTTAATTTAGCGGGTTTTGTGAGCGTAATTATCAGTAAATTCGGTTGTTTTTCAAATTTTATCGCAACGTCATTTTCGCTAACCTTGTCAATTTCCAAACTTCCTGCATTCAGCTTTATTTCCGCTAAATTATTGGTCATAGATTTGAAAATTACGGTAACTTTTCCTTTGACAGATTTGTTTGAAATATCGGGTTCGACTTGAGCATCGTATTGCAAAACATCAAAAGTTAAAGTTTGTGCCTCTACCAAAGTGAAAGATAAGGCAAAAATAAGTAGAATAAAAAGACGTTTCATAGAAAATAATCCTAGCAGTCTTGGAAGATTTAACAAAATGGAGTTCAGACCAGCCAAGCCAAATGATTACGAAGTAATCCGACAATTTTTAGCCGAAAATGGCTGGAAAAAACGGGTTGCTGATGCCGAAAAATTTCGCAAAATGATGGGAAACGCGAGTCGGACAATTGTTGCTTTTGAAGGAGAAAAAATTGTCGGTTTTGCGCGTGCTTTGTGCGATGATGTTTCCAACGGTTATATTGGAACAGTGGCGGTTGCCGAAGATTTTCGTCAACAAGGAATCGGACGCGAGTTGGTAGAACGATTGATGGGTGATGATAAAAATATCACTTGGGTTTTACACTCAGGTCGCGGAAGCGATGGATTTTGGAAGAAGATGGGTTTTAGTTTTTCTGAAGTTGCAATGGAAAGGAATAGGATAGTTTAGTTATTTAAAATCGCTAAATTATATTTTACTAAAAGCCTTCTAAATCCTATAATCTCTTTGGAAAAGATAGTTTAAAGGAAAAACACTAGCTCCGCAAGCTAGATTTGTTGGGTTCGAGTCCTGCTCTTTTCCGTCAATTTGGAAAGGATAGTTTAAGGGGAAAACGCTTGATTGCCAATCTTGATTATAGGTTCGAGTCCTGTTCCTTTCCGTAAGTTCGGAGGAGATAGTTTAACGGAAAAATATCGCTCTCCAAAAGCGAAGTTAGAGGTTCGACTCCTTTTCTCCTCCACCTGATTTTATGCCGGATTTTACTGAAAAAGAATTGGAAGCTTGTTTGAAAGTTTTACAAACTATTTCGCGTAATCCGAGCATTGCCAACGATTTAACCGAGCTTAAAACGCTTGTCACCAAAATCTACACCAAATCCCGTAAAGAAAGGCGTTATCAAACTAAATTAGAAAAATCTCAAGAAGTTCAGCAAATTAAAGCATCAGCCTTTTTGTATCAAAAAAATAAAGCTCTCGAATCTGCGAAAAATTTGTTGCCATCGCTGAATTCGGATGATTACCAAACATCGCCAAAACCAATCAAATGTTATATTTGCAAAGGATTTTATACAGCGGTTCATTTCTTTTATCATTCGCTTTGTCCAAAATGCGCCGAGTTCAATTATGACAAAAGATTTCAAACCGCAGATTTATCAGGCAGAAAAGCCTTGATTACAGGCGGACGGTTAAAAATCGGTTATCAAACTGCTTTGCGAATGTTGCGTGATGGTGCGGAAGTTATTGTCACCACAAGGTTTCCGCGCAACGCTGTCAATAAATTTGCCGAAGAAAAAGACTTTTCCGACTGGCAAAATCGGCTGAAAATTTTCGGATTGGATTTGCGAAATATTATTGCGGTTGAACAATTTGCCGAAAATCTTTTACAAACCGAGCCTTTTTTGGACATCATTATTCATAACGCGGCGCAGACAATTAAACGTCCGATTGGTTTTTATCAGCATCTTTTGACGCTTGAAAATAACGCACAAAATCAATTACCACAAGATTTAGCAAATATCGTAAAATCACAAAATTTTCAACTGGCGGAAAAAAACGAGAATTATCCGAACATTTTTGTCAAAGAAAATTTGCTCATTGCCAAACAAGATTTTGACGGACACGGACAGCCGAAAGATTACCGTTCACAAAATAGTTGGACGACCAAACTCGAAGAAGTTTCGACGCTGGAACTGCTTGAAACACAATTAGTTAATTCAATTGCACCATTTATTTTGAACGGAAAATTAAAGGAAATATTGTTAAAATCTCCGCACGAAAGAAAATTTATCGTCAATGTTTCGGCAATGGAAGGACAGTTTAATCGAAGGAATAAAACCTCTTTTCATCCGCATACGAATATGGCAAAAGCGGGTTTGAATATGATGACGCGGACTTCGGCGCAGGATTTTGCCAAAGACAAAATTTTTATGAACAGCGTTGATACTGGTTGGATTACAGAAGAAAATCCGCATCCGAAAAAGACTCGAATTCAAGATAAAGGATTCATTACGCCTTTGGACGAAATTGACGGAATGGTGCGGATTTATGATCCGATTGCTCAAGGTTTGAATAGTGCAGATGAGCCTTTTTTCGGTCATTTTCTCAAAGATTATTTCCCAAGTGAATGGTAATCATGAAAAATGTTTATTGTCCTGTAACTCATTCATATCATTCGACTAATGAGGTTTTAGATGAAATCAAAACATTGGTTGAATTTTTAGAAAGCAATCAAACTTCTAATGAAAATATCACCTTTCCACGCGGAACTGTGACAGATGACGGACGGCTCGATTTATGCAAACAAAGTATCGGAATTGAAGGTTGCGAGATAATTTCCGAAGCCTTAAAACACAATAAAACTATCAATGCAATTTTGTTCGGCACTGACGGAATCGGAAATATTGGCGCATCAAAAGTTGCCGAATTAATTACCGAAAATGAAACTTTGGAAACAATTTATCTTGGATGCAATAACATTGAGACAGAAGGAGTTACAGCATTATCTGAGTCTTTGGAGCAAAACAAATCGGTGAAGGGTTTATGGCTGAAACGAAATCCTTTAGGCGTTGAAGGTGCAAAAAGAATTGCGAAAATGCTGCGAAAAAATTCAACTCTCAAAGTGCTGGATTTGGTCACAACAGCCATCGAAAAAGAAGGTGTGGACGTAATTTTGGAAGTTTTGATGACAGAAAATCGCACATTGAAAAAACTTTATCTGAGCGGCAATCAGATTAACGAAATTCAAGCCGAAAAATTAAAAGAATTGTTGATTGAAAATGATTCGCTTGAAACTCTGATGTTGAGCGTAAATTGCTTGAAAGATGAAGGAGTAATAAAAATTGCAGACGGCTTAAAGCAAAATAAAACATTGCAAGAATTGAGTTTAGCCAGCAACGGCATTTCTCTGAAAGGTGCAAATTATTTGTTTGAAACGCTATCAGAAAACGATTCTTTGAAATATTTGGATTTAGGCTATGCCATTTCGACCAGAGTTTTGGGCGCAGAAAGAAACGAGTTCGGCGATGTATTTGCCGAAACTTGCCGTGATTTCCTCAAACTCAATAAACCACTACAATATTTGGATTTAACCAAAACAGGAATTACCAACAAAGGTTTGCAAATTATCGAAGAAGGCATTTTGGAAAACTCAAACCTTTGCAAATTCAAAATAAATGCTAAACTTTCCGAAACGGCTAAGAAGCATTTGCAAAGCAATGAGCAAAATTCAACCATAATTTTCAGCAAAGAAGTTCAAGCAATTAAAAGCGTTTATCGGGTTGTGAAATAAAGGTTTATCAAACAGTAGTCGCTGAAAGTGACAAATTCAATAGCGTCGGGAGACGGCAACAAAGAACAACACAATTCGTCGCTGAAAGTGACGAACTAATTTTATGGCACAAACATTAGTAAGTTTAAATGTCCACATTATTTTTTCGACAAGAAATCGTGGTAATTTGATTGTGCCGGAAATTGAACCTGATTTATTTTCATATATTGGCGGAATTTTGAATAACAATAAATCAAAACTGCTCGAGGCAAATGGAACAAGTGACCACATTCATTTGTTGATTTCATTAAGCAAAAACTTAGGGTTAAGTGAATTAGTCGGAGACATCAAACGTGATAGCTCGGTTTGGATAAAGAAGCAAGATGCACAATTTAGCTCTTTTCATTTGCAGGACGGTTACGGTGCCTTTTCAATTGGACAGTCTCAAATCAAGACAGTCAAAGATTACATCGTAAAACAAAAGATAAAATATAAACAAGTAGATTTTAAGACCGAATTTCGTGGATTTCTGCGAAAATACGAAATTGAATTTGATGAGCGTTATGTTTGGGATTGATGTTCGTCCCCTTCAGGGACGTAACGTTGATTGACATTTACGTCGGGATTCTCCCGACGCTATTAAATTCGTCCCTTTCAGGGACTAGTGATGAAATTATTATAAAATGAATTTACAACAACAAATTGAACAATTATTAACTAAATCAGAATTTACGGCGGAAGACCGAACAATTTTCGAGGAATTCAAAACTGCTTTACGCACAGGCGAAATTCGGGCAGCCGAAAAAGATTCGGACGGAAATTGGCAAACAAATGCATGGGTCAAACGCGGAATTCTTTTGGGTTTCAAAATGGGCGGAATGGTCGAAATGTCGAAAGACACCGAGACGCTCCAATTTTTTGACAAAGAAACTTATCCGCTTCGCCCAATGACTTTGGATGATAAGGTTCGGATCGTTCCGGGTGGTTCTAGCATTCGTGATGGTTCTTACATTGCGCCGAGTGTCGTTTGTATGCCGCCGTGTTACGTCAATGTCGGTGCATATGTTGACGAAGGCACGATGATCGATTCACACGCGCTCGTTGGAAGCTGCGCTCAAATCGGTAAGCGTGTCCATATTTCGGCGGCGGCACAAATTGGCGGAGTTTTAGAGCCTGTCAACGCTAATCCCGTTATTATCGAAGATGATTGTTTAATCGGCGGCAACACGGGCGTTTACGAGGGCGTGATTGTGCGTGAAAAAGTCGTTTTGGCTTCGGGCGTGATTCTGACTCGTTCAACGCCGGTTTTTGATTTGGTTAAAGGCGAAATTATTAAATCAACTGCGGAAAAATCTTTGGAAATTCCAGCCGAAGCGGTTGTGGTTCAAGGCTCGCGGGCAATAACCAGCGGTTTTGGCAAAGAAAACGGTTTATCACTTTACGCGCCGATCATCGTTAAATATCGGGATGAAAAAACCAATGCTTCGACACAATTAGAAGATTATTTGAGGTAATTGAACAATGATTTTGCTTATCATTGCTATTTTCGGATTGCTCGTTCCCAACGGAATTTTTATCTATTGGTTGCTGACTGAATTTCATAGTTTTTCGCAGTTTTATACTGATAAACTTGCTTTTGGATTCATTCTTGATTGCGTTTTGGCTATGTTTCTACTGGCATATTGGTTTGCAGTAAACCCAATCGGCAAGGTCAAATGGTATTGGTTTATCGTCCTTTCACTTATCGGCGGATTGGGATTTAGCTTGCCGTTTTATTATTGGCTTAACAAAAAACAGTCTTAAATTTTAATGTGCAGAAAAAGCAATTGCCACAACAAGCACAAAATCCCAAAATGTTTTACTCTTTTTTGTGTTTTCTGTGCTTTTGGTGGCAATTGTATCAAAATAATCAAGTTGTAAAGTTCTATTGAAAATTACTCAAAAACTGATAATTCTAAAAAATTCCCTTCGCTCTTTGAAGTTTCCGCTATAATTTGAGTAATTCCTCAGGAGAGCAGCGGAAGATTTTCAAAGCAGTAATTACAATCTGCCAAATAACGCAAGACCTTTAATAAATTTCGGCCGCGAAGTTTCTCCTACTGAAAAAGTTCAAGTTTTTTGATTCTCGAATGATAGCCCATTTTCTGCTTTTGTCGGCTGTTTTTTTCTGTAAATTTCGGCGTGTAATTCGTCAGTTGCCAACTTTTGCTTCAACAATATCATCTGGTTCCGGTAATCTATTGAGCATTAAAAAATGTAACGCAATAAAATAAAACGGATAAGGCTGAAGCTCTTGCCACCACTAACTTTTGTTTACCCAAAACTCACCACTATGGTTTCACTGCAAAAACTTGTATTTTCTATATCTTTTTCTGTAAATATTTCCGGGATAGAATTTTGCTAAAAACTCTTCATCTAAGTTTCATCATTCATACTTCTGAAATCGCTTTAGTTAATGACCTAAAAATTTCCCTTCCATCATTTGAACCCAATAATTCTTCACAAGCCCGTTCAGGGTGGGGCATCATTCCTAAAACATTTCTGTCTAAATTGCAGATTCCGGCGATGTTTGAACGCGCTCCGTTGGGATTTGCCGCGTCCGTAATTTCGCCGTTTTCGTCGCAATATCGGAAAACAATTTGATTATTTTCCTCTAAACTCTGAAAAGTCGCATCGTCACAAACATAATTCCCTTCAGCGTGGGCAATCGGAATCGAAAGAACTTTACCGCTTTCAACTTCGCTCGTAAATGGTGTGTTCTGGTTTTCAACCTTCAAATTAACAAAATCACAAATAAAATGCAGATTTCGATTGCGAATCAATGCGCCCGGAAGCAATCCGGCTTCGCAAAGTATTTGAAAACCATTGCAGATGCCGAAAACAAATTTTCCTTGGGCAGCAAACTCCTTGACCGATTGCATCACGGGCGAAAATTTTGCCAACGCACCGCAACGCAAATAATCACCATAGGAAAAACCACCCGGCACGATGACAGCGTCGTAACTGCTCAAATCGGTTTGTTTATGCCAAACAAATTCGACGGGTTGTCCAACCTGTTTAGAAATAACGTGATACGCATCGTGGTCACAGTTTGAACCAGGAAAAACTAAAACTCCAAATTTCATAAGTAATGGTGAGTGGTGAATGGTGAATGGTGAGTGAAAAGAGCTACCTCATCACTCATCACTCATCACTATCCACTATTTTTCAATTTCAACTCTAAAATCTTCAATCACCGGATTTGCCAAAACGTCTTTGGCGATCGTGGTGGCGACATCGTTGGCTTCGGCTTCGGACAAATTATCCGCCAGATTGACTTCAAAATATTTGCCTTGACGAATATCTAAAATTGTATCAAAACCAAGTAATTCAGCCGAATGATGAATCGCTTTTCCTTGCGGATCTAAAACACTTGGTTTGAGTGTGACATAAACTTTTGCTTTCATATATTTAAATTTCTCCAAAAAAAATAAAATTATTACGCAAAATCTTGTTAATTGCTACGTTCTATATTATTATTTCGGCAAGTAAGTCAATAATTATAAATTTTTCCCGAAAAAAAGGAGATTCAAAACACTATGAATGGTAAAACCGCGCTTGGATTAGATACAAATATAGGGTCGCTACTTTGCTACCTTCCAATTTGTTTAATTAGTTTAGTTTACAGCATTATCGTCATTGTTAGTGACAAAGATAATAAGGCTGTTCGTTTTCATGCTTTTCAGTCATTACTTTTGACCGGTTTGTATATTGTCTTGTTAATTGGAGTTTTAGCTATTGGCGGAATTTTGGCAGGTGTAACCGGTTCGTCAGCAATTGCCGCATTAGTTTCACTGCTTTATTTTGCTGTGATTATCGGATTTTTGATTTTGATGATTGTTGGTTGTATCAAAGGATTTACCGGCGGTTCATATAAACTTCCAATCATTGGCGGTTTAGCTGAAAAATGGTCGTAACTAATTTAATAATCATAACTTAAGGAGTTCTTATGCAAAATGCGCCGAGCGGAAAGTCCGCACTTGGATTAGATGGAAACATAGCTGCAATGCTTGGCTATATTGTCGGAATTGTTGCTTTGATTCTGATTTTTATTGAAAAAGATAATAAATTTGTCAGATTTCACGCGATACAATCTATGCTGTGGGTAGTTTTGTATATTGTCGGACTATTCGCAATTATTATTGTAGGCGTCATAATTTCTATAATTGGTGGCGCCGCTTCTCAAACATTGGGAGGCATTTTAGCCGGATTAACATTTTTACTTTATTTCGTCTGGATTCTGGTATTTTTAGGCGGAATAATTTATTCGGCAATCAAAGCATTTGGCAACAATATGAACAAATTACCAATAGTTGGTAGTTTTGCTGAAAAATGGGCATAAACTTCTAAGCTATTTCAAATAAAGCAAGAGAGTTTTCAACTTTTGATACTTCTCTTGCTTTATTTTTTTCAAACATTATGGACAACAACCCCAACGCTAAAACTTCGATTGGAATGGATGGCAACGTAGCTGCTTTGTTAAGCTATTTAGTTGGCATTATTGGACTAATTGTTTTAATTACTGAGAAGGAAAATAAATTTGCCAAATTCCACGCACTCCAGGCATTTCTTTTTCACGTTATGTTCATTCCCATCTTCATTATTGCTTTTATTTTGTTTTTTGCTCTTAACATAATAGGCGGGGTGATTGGTGCGGCTTTAGGAAATGCCGGAGCAATTGTAGGATTGATATTCAGCATTCTCGGAATAATTATTTGGTTTGCGGTAATTATTCTCGGACCATTAACCATTATTGGCGGCAGCATTTACGGTGCAATCCAAGCCTACAATAGCAGATGGTTCAAAATTCCGATTGTCGGCAAATTGGCTGCCAAGATCTTGGGAATAAATGTTTAAAAGTTTAGGAAGTTGCGGAAGTTTTGGAAGGTAAGAATATACTTTTTAGACTTCCTAAACTTTTTTAAACTTTAAAGACTCGCTCAAAGACTTTTTCAACATTTCGCAAATAATGTTTGAAATCAAAAACACGAGCAATTTCTTCTTGAGTCAAAACTGAAGAAATATCCGCATCTTTTTTGACTAATTCTAAATATTCACCGCCTTCATCCCAAACTGTCATCGCATTGCGCTGCACCCACAAATACGCATCTTCCCGACTGACACCTTTTTGAGTTAGAGCCAACATCAGTTGACCGCTGAATACTATTCCGTGTGTCGCATTCAAATTTTTCAGCATATTTTCGGGATAAACTACTAATCCGTCCAAAAGGCTCGCAGTTTTCGTTAAAATGTAATCAAGCGTAGCAGATGAATCAGGCAAAACGATCCGTTCAGCCGATGAATGAGAAATATCGCGTTCGTGCCAGAGAGCCACATTTTCTAAACCGACAATCGCATTTGCCCTCACGGTGCGCGCCATTCCGCAGATCCTCTCTGACAAAATCGGATTACGTTTATGCGGCATTGCTGATGAGCCTTTTTGCCCTACTTTAAATTTTTCCTGTGCTTCACGAACTTCAGTGCGTTGCCAATGACGGACTTGGAGCGCGATTTTTTCTAGGCTCGAAGCAATAATCGCCAAAGTGCAAAGATATTCCGCGTAACGGTCACGTTGAATGACTTGGGTTGAAACATCAGCAGCTTTGATGCCTAAACGCTTGCAAACTCGTTCCTCAACATCCGGCGCAAGATGAGCAAAAGCTCCTACCGCACCCGAAATTTTCCCGACAGATATTATTTCTTTCGCTTTCAAGAGCCGTTCTTTATTGCGCTGAAATTCGGAAAACCATAGTGCCCAACACAATCCAAAACTCGTCGGTTCGGCGTGAATTCCGTGTGTTCGTCCGATTTGCGGCGTATCTTTGAATTCAAAAGCGCGGCGTTTGAGAACTTCGAGCAGTGCATCAACTTTTTGCAAAAGAATATCGCACGAATCTTTAAGCAAAAGAGCATTTGCCGTATCGACAACATCGCTCGAAGTTAATCCGTAATGAACAAAACGCGCCGATTCACCGATATTTTCCGCCAAATTGGTCGTAAAAGCGATAACATCGTGGTCGGTAGTTTTCTCGATTTCATTAATTCGCTCAACGGTAAAACTGGCTTTTGCTTTGATTTCCGCCACGGCTTCATTTGGAATCGTGCCGTCTTCGGCATGAACTTCGCAAACTGCAATCTCAACATCCAGCCATTTTTGAAACTTATTGTGAAGCGACCAAAGAGCCGCCATTTCGGGTAATGTATAGCGTTCAATCATAAATTTGAAAGCGAGACTATACCTCAAAAAACGATGTGAGAAAAGTGCTGACAGCACGATTGCGATTTTTTAATACTTATTTTCTTTCAACCTCGCTTATATTTGTCAGGTTTGTAATGTAAAGAAATGTAAAAATGGATTCAGAAAGTGCAAATTAATTTGCTTTCAAAAGTCTTTTGTCATACATATAAACTGATTTCTAAAAAACCAAAACCAAAATATTTTCGATTCTGATTTTAACGTGATTTTTTGTATTAAACGTAAAATCCCAATTAAGAAAAACAGGAGAATGTAGAATGAGAAACGTTATTGGAATAATTACGGTTGGGCTGATACTCGTCTGTTATTCATTTGGACAGACAACCCCAGAACTAACGAAAGCAGATTTTAGCGGAACATGGACTTTGGATAAGACAAAAACAAAAAATCTACCGGCAGAGCTTGAAGAATATGTCTTAAAAGTAGCTGAAACCGCCGAAAGAATTGAGATTAAAACCGAAGTCAAAGGTGATCTTCAAATGCGAAGAGGTGGTGGCGGAAATAATGGAGGTTCTGGCGGCGGACGCGGTGAAGGCGGTCCACCTTCTTTTAATGGAAGAATGGCTTTAGGAAGTTACGTTACGGTAGTTGTTTACACCCTTGACGACAAAGAAGCCATTAGTGATATTAAGCAGGGAGATGTCGTCGTTGGAAAAACAAAGTTCAAGGCAAAGTTGAAAAAAGACGGAAAAGTTTTAGATGCTTCGATTAACCGGGAACTACAAAGAAACGAGCAAAAAGTAACCATTTCCACTCACGAAAAATGGGAACTCGCCGATGACGGCAAAACGCTGAAAATTTCGCGTGACGTTTCATTGCCGATGGGTTCGGATTCGATTAATTTAGTTTTTATCAAACAGAATTAAGGTTAATAAATTTTTAAATAAAACGCATCAATACAAGTATTTGGTGCGTTTTATTTATTTTGGAGCATTTCCTGCACTTGATTGACATCCTTATCGCCACGACCCGAAAGATTAACGACCATAATTTCGTTGGGCGACATTTCCGGCGCAATTTTTATCGCATGAGCAATCCCGTGTGAACTTTCCAAAGCGGGAATAATTCCTTCAGTTTGCGATAAAGTTTGAAAAGCCTTTAATGCCTCTTCATCCGAAGCCGAAACATATTCTACTCTGCCCAAATCGTGCAAAAATGCGTGTTCAGGACCAATCGAAGCGTAATCTAAACCTGCTGATATTGAATGAGTTAGCGAAATATTTCCACGATCATCTTGCAACAAATAACTTTTTGTTCCCTGCAAAACTCCGACCTTTCCACCATCCATAAAACGTGCCGCGTGTTCGCCTAATTTTGAACTTTTTCCGCCGGCTTCAACACCAATCATTCGCACCAATTCGTCTTGTAAAAACGGATGAAAAAGTCCAATCGAATTTGAACCGCCACCCACGCACGCCACTAACAAATCAGGTAAACGACCTTCTTTTTCGAGAATTTGTTGACGGGCTTCGCGCCCAATGTGACTTTGAAAATCACGCACCATCAGCGGATACGGATGCGGTCCGAGAGCCGAGCCGAGCAAATAATAAGTCGAATCAACATTTGTCACCCAATCGCGTAAGGCTTCATTAATTGCGTCTTTCAACGTCCGCGAACCTGAATCAACACCGCGAACTTCTGCACCCAAAAGTCTCATCCGAAAGACATTCAACTCTTGCCGTCGCATATCTTCGGTTCCCATATAAACCACACATTCTAAACCAAATAATGCACAAACAGTCGCCGTAGCTACACCGTGTTGACCTGCTCCGGTTTCGGCAATAATTCTTTTTTTGCCCATTCGTCTGGCAAGTAAAACCTGTCCGATGGCGTTGTTGATTTTGTGCGAGCCGGTATGTCCTAAATCTTCGCGTTTAAGATAAATTTTTGCCCCGCCGAGGGTTTCCGATAATCTTTTGGCATAAAAAAGCGGAGTCGGGCGACCGGAAAAGTCTTGTAACAGATTGAGAAATTCGGCTTGAAAATCTGCATCATCACGGATAGTAAAATAAGCCGAAGTCAATTCTTCGAGTGGCGACATCAGCGTTTCGGGAACAAAACGCCCACCGAATTCGCCCCAGTAACCTTTTTCGTTTGGTTGGAAGTTATTCATTGTTAGGTTTAAGCATTTTCCAGATTTGAGTATCAACTTTTTCTAAATCTGATTTGGAAAGTTCACCAATTTTCTTGATAATTCTAGTTTTATCAATCGCACGCATTTGAAAAATCATCACAATAGAAGTTTGAGTCAAACCGTTTTCTGGAGAAGGTTCGATTTGGACAGAAAACGCAAATCTTGAGGCACTTAGATTTGAAGTAATTGGGGCAATCATCAGCATTGGTTCGCCCATAATATCAGTTTGCAATGCAATTGCCGGACGGCGACCGGATTGTTCGCGGGTCTCACTAACAGGCAAACTAACTAACAAAACATCCCCGCGAGCCATTAAGGTTTTTCTCCTAAAGCCTCTTCAAATTTTAAAAAATCCTCATCGCTTGCTTGCTCCCATTGAGCAATTTCGCTTTCTAAATCTGCATCAAATTCGGTTTCAATAATAATTTTCATCCTTTCGTGTTCTTTGAAATTTTTCGGAACGCTCGAAAGTGGTTTAAAAATACCGTTTTCGTAAATCACTTCTAAAGTCGTGGTCATAATGGTTAATTTTAACATAAATTACCTGATTGAAAAGATAATCGTCCGCCGAATTCGCCCCAGTAACCTTTTTCGTTTGGTTGAAAATTATTCATTGATTTGATTTTCCTTTGTTTTTACTTAAAAATGCAAGACAATAGAGATTGAATAAATAAACAACTTGTCAAAAAGAACTTTATGATATAAAGTGAATTTATTTTTTGAAAGGAGTAAATCAATGTCAGAAGATTCAAACAATACTAAAGTAGCTTCGCCACTTGCCGATCACTCGTTTTCACTCGGTTTTATCGTTTGTGCAGGAATTTTGTTGCCGGTCATAACTTTGATTTTTGAACTTTCGACCAAAATGTGTGCGGATAGTTTTTTTGATCCGGTTCCGAGTTTGTGGCACGTTTTGGTAGTCGGACTGGTTCCATTGGCAAATACACAGATTTTGTGGTCGCTGTATCGAAATAATCTTGAGCGCATCAATTTTCTGGCTTGGATCAGCACACTTTCAGCCGGGGCGTGTTTATTTTATTCAATCTTTTTCCTCCCGATGTCACCGATTTCAATCATCGGAATTGTCTTTTATGGATTGGGATTATTACCACTCTCGCCAATGTTTGCGCTGTGGGCGATTCTTTTGTTACGAAAATATCTCTTGAAAAATATTCAAACTAAACCGTTTCCCCTAACCTGGAAAGGACTTGGAACAGGTTTTTTGATTATAGTTTCAGTAATTACGTTGAGCGAATTGCGATTTGTCGTAACCAGATTTGGACTGGAAATGGCAACTGCCGAAAGTGTGGAACGTCAGGAACAAGGTCTGGATTTTTTGAGAAAATATGGCAGTGATGACTATATTCTACAACTTGTAAACTCACGCCGACAAAGGGTTTATATCTCTGATCTGGTAATTGGCTTTTTTAGTCGTTCGGATGTCGGCTCAAATGAAAAGGCTAAAGAAGTTTATTATCGTTTGACCGGAAAAACTTATGACTCGGTCGCGCTCCCGCCTCGAATCGGGCTGTTTGATTTTGGAGACGAGGATGAAAGATTTTGGCGTGAAAAAGATGTTTCGTTGGTTGCTTCACAGATGGACGGCTCGATTGATAATGACGCATCAATCGGTTATCTCGAATGGACTTTTGTCTTAAAAAACAAAAATCAATATCGTGACCAGGAAGGGTTTACACAAATCCAATTGCCGCCAAACGCGGTTGTTTCACGGCTTACTCTGTGGATAAACGGCGAAGAACGCGAAGCTGCTTTTGCCGAGCGTAATCGCGTAACTACTGCTTATGAACAGGTTACAGCGAGGAAACGCGATCCTGTTTTGGTAACAACAGCAGGACGTGACCGCGTTAATTTGAAATGTTTTCCAATTCCGCAAAATGGCGGCGAGATGAAAATGCGAATTGGGATTACTTTTCCTCTTATTTTGGAAGATCAGAAAAACGGTTTAATTCGCCTCCCGTATTTCCGCGATAAAAACTTTAATGTTCCTTCCGAAATCAAACATATTGTTTGGCTCGAATCGAAACGAGAATTGCAATCCGCCAATAAAAACCTCAAGCTCGAAACAACGGATAATATTTTTGCCGTTCGCGGAAATATTACAGATAAAGAGCTTTTGGATGCAAACTCATCAATTCGTGCATTCAAATCGGATGAATTCAAATCAGTTTGGACAAAAGACGGTGATAATTTTATTACTCAGGAAGTAACAGAAAATGTCGGCGTAAAACCTGCACAGTTTATTTTTGTGGTTGATACGTCTGTCTCTATGAAAAATGAGCAGCAAAAACTCGTCTCAGTCATTAATAATTTACCTCCCGAATCCGAAACATCGCTGGTTTTGACCAACGGAAACTCTTTGAATAGAGAGTTAAGCTATCCAAACTCCATCTCCGGCAAACCTGCCGAAATTGCTGAAAAAATTCAAAAGGCAACTTTTGATGGCGGGACGGATAATTTACCTGCTCTAACCAAAGGCTGGGATTTGGCAGCCCAAAAACCAAATAGTGTGGTGATTTGGGTTCATGCTCCGCAACCGTTTAAGTTTAGCACCTCCTTTGAATTAGCCCAGCGTTTGACTCGCCGCCCGAATGCAACTGCAATTTACGATATTTCAACTGATAGCGGGTTTGATACGGTTGAAAAAGAACTCGACAATTTGAACTATATCCAAAATGTTCCGCGTTTCGGCGATATGCAGAGTGATTTGGAGAGACTCATTTCTCTGCTTGCTCAATCGAAAAAAGGTTTTGGTTACAGTCGGGTAAATACTGCAAAAGCAGATCTTACCGTATCAAAAGAGACATCGAAACATCTTGTTCGGCTCTGGGCAAATGATGAGGTTAATCGGATTTTAGCAACGGAAAAGGGCGAGAAAAAAGCGGTAGAATTAGCAGTAAAGAATCAAATTGTAACCCCTGTAACGGGTGCAGTAGTGCTTGAAACTCAACAGCAATATGACCAATTCGGTCTTAAACCGGTTGACAAATCAAGCGTTCCAACGATTCCCGAACCTGAAACGTATTTGTTGATTGCAGTAGTGTTAGGTGCTTTAGTATGGCTTTTCGCAACTCGAAAATTGTTTTAATTTTACTGCAATTATTTGCCTTTTGGAGTGTTGGGCGTTGGTATTTTTTGCGTCTTTCCACTTCAGGCGATGAATCCTGGGGCATTTTGGCACTAGCTGCAATTTGTTTCCTGAGTTTTAAAGGTCAAACCAAAAATGCACAAAATATAAACTTTTATTTAATAATCGCCAGCATCATAATTTTTGCCATTTCCTTTCCATTTCTACCGCCGCTTTTACGAGCTGTCATTGCAGTTACCAGCCTCACACTGACAATTAGTGATTGGCGATTTGGACGAAAATTTCACTTTGGTATTTGGAGTTTGTTTTTGCTCAGTTTACCGATAGTTGCTTCGATGCAGTTTTATCTCGGCTTTCCGATGCGGATAATTATCGGCGAGGCAACCGCTTTTTTGCTGAAATTAAATGGTTTAGTAGTTTTTCGTGATGGCGTTTGTCTTCATTTTGGTGAAAAGTTGATTTGGATTGATGCGCCTTGCAGCGGTGTAAAAATGCTTTGGGCAGGATTTTTTTTGACGAGCTTGCTGATTACAATTTATCAGTTCAATTTTAGAAAATCGGTTTTAGCGTTCTTTTCTGCCCTGGGAATTATTCTGCTTGGCAATATTTTTCGGGCAACAGGTTTATTTTATCTGGAAGCCGAACTCATTAAAATGCCGAATTTTGCTCATCAAGCAATCGGTGTTTCGGCCTTTGTTTTGACTTGTATCGGGATAGTTTTCACGATTTTAAAAATTAGAAACCACGATAAACGAACACCAAAAACTCAAACCAACAGCATTTTTCAACCTGGCAATTTCCAACAAATAATTTTTGTTGCTGTTTGTCTTTCAGCTTTTGTCACGCCATTTATTTTTGTTGGTAAAGAAACCGTAAAAACGAATGAATACGTTGTTAGTTTTCCAAAAGAATTTGACGGTAAATTATTAAAACAACTTGAATTGTCAGAGCGCGAGCAGTTTTTCTTAAATGATTTTCCGGGCGAGATTCGACGGTTTACGGATGGCAATCGAGAACTGATAATTCGTTATGTTGCGACGGCAACCCGCAAACTCCATCCAGCTTCGGATTGCTTTTCGGCAATCGGCTACAGTATCAAACCTTTACCGTTAAAAATTGACGATAATCAACAAAAATGGTCGTGTTTTAGGGCAACCAAAGACAATGAAAGTTTGAATGTCTGTGAAAGAATCTATAGTGAAAATGGTAAAAACTGGACAGATGTTTCTTCTTGGTATTGGTCGGCGATTAGCGAGGAAACCGGGCAAGGATATTGGGCAGTTACGGTTGCGGAAACTGCCCCTTGATTAAAATATTCCTAGCTTAAATCTTCTTTTTCTAACTTAAATTCTTCTAAAAGCGCAAAGAAAAGGTCAAAGGCTTTTTCTTCATCGTTTTTACATTTTTGCAATAGAATTCCTACTAAACGATAAGGAGACTCATCTTTCCCAATTAGTTTTTGCAATGACCAAAATTCAAATTCTGAAAAGAATTTTCCAGTATTAAATTTTGATTGACTAAATTCTAAAGCATATTCAAAACCCAGAAGAAAATGAGATAAATCCATTAACGACTTTCTTCCAAAATACATTTGAGGTCTCATGTTTATTGCATATAGAATTTGATAAATGTTATTTGGTGGTTCGACTACAAAAGTTTTTCTCCGAAGTTCTTGAGGTGATTTTTCTGCAATCCAAAGGAATCTTCTTAACTTTGTTTCGTCTTTTTTTCCTTTTTCCTTTTCCAATAAACTACACGCATCCACCGCAAATGGCTGAAAATGTCTCAAAAGTTTCATCAAATTATTCCCCGAAAGTCCACCCGCCAGATACATTTTCGGAAAAATTTCCTGCACTTTCTTCGCAATTTCCCAATCAAAAGTCTCACCTGTTCCACCGTGTTCTTTCGGGTTATAGGCATCAAGCAAAATTGCATCAACTTCATATTTTAGAACATCTTCCGATTTGAAAGTTGGCGAAACTCTGAATGCTTTGATAATTTCTAAGCCTGTTTTTTCCTTTAATTCCTGAGCAAATTCGGGCGTTTCTTCGCCGTGGAGCTGGAGTGCATTGAGTTTCGCGGTTTCGGCAATTTCGGCGATTTTTTCTAAAGATTCATTGACGAAAACTCCGACTTTTAGGACTTCGGTTGGTAATTGTTCGATGATTTCTTGCGCTTTTTCCGCTTCGATATAACGCGGACTTTTTGGGTAAAAGTTAAAACCCAAAGCATCTGCGCCGAATTTGACGGAAAGCAGCGCGTCTTCGAGATTGGTAATGCCGCAAATTTTAACCTTGGTCATTTCTTTTCAAATTTTGCAATAAAAGCATAGCGGCGGGCAATCGAAGTGACGGTTAATTTCCCCAAACCTTGTTTTTCCAACGATTCAAGATGCGGCATTAAATCGCCCCAAAATTGAACATGAAACTGTTTAAGCCAACCTTGGAGCATTTTTTGAAACCAGAGCGGCAAATCTTTTTGGTCGTAAAAATCCACGATATAAAAGCTTCCGCCTGACTTTAAATTGTTCAAGGCATTAGCGATAGATTCTTTCCACGGTGGAATCATCGAAATCGAATAGCTAAAATAGATAGTGTCAAAAGGTGCATCCAAATTAAAAGTTGTGTGGTGTGTAAAATCATCTGCTAACGCGATTTGCAACTGCACATTTTTGAGCAAATATTTATCAACTTTTTTCTGTGATTCTTCGATCATCACGCTCGACGCATCAAGCCCAAAAAAATTAGCATTTGGATATTTTTTTGCCAAAATTGCCAGATTTCGCCCCGTTCCGCAACCGGCTTCCAACACATTTTCGCCTTTTTGGATATTCATTTGCGAAATGAGTTTGTCACGCCCCAGGAGATAATATTTGCGGGTTAAATCGTAAAAATATCGCTGATAACGATACATTCGATCCATATTTTCAAAAGCTGTTGTCATAGTTTTCAGAAAGTTAGCAGATAGTTTTCAGAGTTGCAGATAGTTAAAAAACTCTGTTACTTCCTGTAACTTTCTGCAACTTTCTGAAAACTTATTTCAAAATATAAAGATGAAAACCGCCGTAAATTGAGGCGCGGTCTTGTTTGAAAAGTTCCTGCGACCAATCTTTTTCGTATTTAAATTTGGCTAAAAGCTCGCTTGGCAACGCATTTTCAAGCGGAGAATCTGCACCTGCCGTTCTAAAAATTATTCGCGAATTCTTTTCGCCGCGCGTTGCAATTGTTGTCCATAAATCGGTTAGAATCGGCGGAGTCATCCAATCTTGCGCGTCGAGAAAAACAAAACGGTTAAAAGTTCCAATTGGCTGATTTTTAATTTCGTCCGTCACCGAACCGATTTTCGTGCAGACCCGCGAGACATTTTCTTTCAAACTAGCAAAATTTTCCGCTTTCAAATATTCGGGCACAGCTTGGCGATTTTCCGTGTCGTATTTACGGGCAAACGCCTGCCATGCAAAATAATTTTCCTGAATTGGATAATCAACTGCGAGCCGTTTGGCGCGTTCCCGATAAATATCAATCACGCTTCCGCCTTCGGCTAAATCCTTTTTCAATTCTTCATATTGCTGCGGAGGAATGCCCAAACCAAACATCGTAATCGGCAATTTTCCGACCGTTTTGATAAAAAAACTATCGAAAAAAGGATTGATGTATTTATCGTAAAGTTCGGCTTGTTCGTCAAGCGTTTTAGCTTCTAAAATTTTGTGCGGCTGACACCCGATTAAATTGGCAAAACGATGAAAGAACCGCAGAAAATATCCGTTACGCGAATGCTCGTAAAGTCCGTCTTTATTGAAAATATTGATTTTCTTGTCCCAAAATTTACGAGTCGCTTCGTCCAAATTCGGGGCAATAAATTTTCGATAATTTTCAACATTTTTTTCGCCTTTGCCGTAACCGAAAAATGCAAAAAAATCTTCGTAATCTGGCAAAAACTCAAGTGCGGCGAGCTTCAATCGAAGCAAAAAAATATGATGCCGATTGAGGTCAACTGCGGTTACTTTTTCGGGCTTTTCAACCAAATAATTGAGCGCATTGCACCCGCCCGAAGAAATTGTAACTATTCGTGAATTTTCATCGAATTTTAAGGCTTGCAGGTCAACTCGCGGGTCTTCCCAGATTTGGTTATAAACAAAGGCATCGAACCAAACGGCAAACATTTTTTGCAAAACGCCTTGTCTGCTGACGGTTGTTTTGTGTTGGACTGCGCTTTGGAGCGTGGCTTCGTTAGCACTCATAAATTTAATTGTTAATGATTAATTATAAATTGTTAATTAATTGATTGTTTAATCTCTAAATTAACCATTATTCATTAACCATCACCTCAACCGGATCAATTCCCGAAGCCTTCCAAGCCGGATACAGTGCGCCGAAAAGACTTCCGCCAATGGCAATCAAAACAGCAGTTAAAATCCAATTTAAGCTAAATTCAAATGGTAATTCGTAAATTTTTTGGATGGATTGCGAAGCTATTAAAGAGACTAAAAATCCAAACAAAACGCCTAAAAGCCCAATAAAAAAGGCTTCGCTTTCGATAACCGTGACGATAAAAGATTTTGAGGCACCGAGCGATTTTAAAATTCCGATCTCTTTGCGCCGTTCGGTAATGGTCGTATACATCGAAAGCAAAACAAAAATTGTGCTGACAAATGCGCCAAGTCCAACTAGGATCCGCAAAAATGAATTTAGAGCAGGGATACGGTCTTGGGCATCCGTTACTAAATCTCTGGTCAAATTGATTTTATTGCCGGGGAGAACTTCGTTAATCCTTTTCGCTACTGTTTCAGCGTCTGCTCCGTCTTTTATTTTAACTAAAATAAAAGTGCATTTATTTTCGGCTTGAAGTGCATTTTGCATCGCTGCTAGTGACATTTTGATTCGTGCGCCTGACGGTGGACTAAAAACTCCGACAACTTTATATTTTTTATTACCAAAAAGTTCTATCGTATCGCCTAAAGTGATTTTATCATCACGCATTTGGCGTTCATCCACAATGACTTCATCAATCGCTTCTGCCGGACGACCTTCAAGAATTTGCATCTCATTCATTTCCGCACATGGTTTCCATTCGACCCCGTCAAGCTGGCGAAAACCTAAGGCAGATTTTTGGGTAGTAGTAATATATCGAATCACCGGAACGACTGATTTAACACCTTCGATTTCTAATAATTTCTCGGTGTATTTGACGGGAAGACTAGCGTTAGAGCTGGTTAGATCCATCGCGCCTGCCCGCGTGAACATAATTTCCGCTTTCCAATTGTTGGCACGTTTAACCATATCGTTCGCCATTCCACGCGCCAATCCGGTAAAAAGGACGATCAGCACCACGCCCAGAGAAACTCCGACAATACTGATCAAGGTGCGAAATGGGCGAGTTTTTAAATTTGCTAAAACTAATTCAAGCATAATGAGTCTATGTTAGATTTTTGTTAATTAATCTACAAAAAGTTCTTTGCGATTTTGAAAATCTGCAAACAGTTTATCATAAGTGGCAAAGATAAGGTCAGTTGACCGCTCACGCGAATTAGCTTTGGCAGTCTCAAAGGCTTTGGCAATTTTCTGCTCTTTTAATTCTGAATTTTCGATAATTTCACGAATTGCCGCGGCAAAATTTTTGCTATTCGGTTCAGCCAACCACGCATTTTCATTAGTTGCATATGACAGAACGCCGCCCGAATTCGGAGCGACAACGGGAACTCGCGAAGCCATCGCTTCAAGTGGTCCGATGCCGAAAGGTTCGTGCGGATTCGGGTGCACAAAAACATCGGCGTTGGCGTAATATTTTGCCAAAATTTCTTTTTCTAAATGCCCTAACTGAATGATTTTATTGGGAATATGTTGCTCTGTTTCAGACTTTAACCAATCAACTTTCGGACCACCGCCGGCAACCAAAAGTCTAAAATCCTGTTTTGTGTCTTGTGCCAAAACCTTCATTAATTCAAGCAAAAGACCGATATTTTTTTCCGGAGAAATCCGTCCGGCGTAGAGCAAAACGATTGAAGCCGGCGGAATATTTACCTTTTGGCGCATTTCCTTTTTTACTTCATCAGATTTTCTATTTTTGGCAAAATATTCAAAATTAACCCCGCACGGACAAACAAAAATTCGTTCATTTTCAGCGACTTGCGAAGCCTTAAAAAATTTCCAGCAGTAATTCAGAAACAGACTTTTGCGGTTGGCTTCAAGCGATTCGTTAAATTCCGAAGTGGTGTAATGCGAATTGGCAATGTGAAAATCGTAAAGTGGAAAATTGTAATGACTGATAAATTTGTTTGAAAACCATTTGCCGATTTTGCTTTTGGTCAAATAAGACCGAAGGTTATCGTCCATCCGTTCACAAACTAAATTGACCAACATTGGTCTCCCAAGCTGCAAAAATTTATTTCTCCGAATCATTGCAGCGACCAAACTTAATGAATATTTATCGCAGACTTCGACCAAATCCGGCTTTTCATCCAGCATAATTTGGCGAATTTTAGAATCGTTCGGTAAAAATTGCCAAGGCAAGATTATTCGATACCGTTTATCGAAAATTGGTGAGTTCGGAGCTTTGATGTAGTAGATTTTGGCAAATGGATTGACTTGCTCAACTTCGTCCGCTTCACCCGGCACAATCAGCGAAACAAACCGTTGATGTCTTTCGGCAGCAGCAAGCAAATCATTATAAGCAGTGCTGATTCCGCCGGAGTTTTTGTGATAATAATTGGTAAGATGGACGGATTTTGGATTTCGGAATTGGGATTTCGGATTGGTCATTTAATCACGGCTTTTTCTTCCAACCATCGGGACCATCTTTGATTAATGGTGGTTTATCAAATAAATCTTGCCGATAATCTACATCAACTTCAGTTGTATACTCGATAAAATCAGTCCAATCTCTTTCATAATGATGCTTACTTCTAATCTTTGAAGCAAACTTAATGCCTTTTACCTCTGTATAGTTTGAATACTCAATAGCCCAATAACCTCCACCAATTGACTTATCAAAATTCCAAACACTCCTAAATAAAAGGTGTGTTCCTTGGTCAAAGATATAATCAACACTCATAGTCTCTTGCTTCTGATCTTTTTGATTGTCTGGATAAGTAATTTCAGTGCAAATGACATCATATTCCTGATTATTGATTTTAGTTGACTCATAACCAAGAAGTTTTGGCTTAACCGATTTTGTTTCAAGTAAAGACATCACTTTTCCAGCTAATATACTTTCTTTGGTTTGATTGGTAAGTGGATAGGAAAATGGGTGTTTATCGTCTTTTATGTCATAGGCAATATTTTTTGAAAAGTCATATGTTAAAACACTTGTTCCAATTGGTTGTCTATCTTTCCTCCAATACCAAAATTTATCAGGAAAAACATCAAGTGAAACAACCGTTTTCTTTTTATCGAAATAAAGAAGGTTTTTAATGTCTAATACTCTTTCGCGTCCACCAATTGCAGTTATTGCCTTTTCCCAAACTTGTTGCGCTTTTTGTAGACTTTTTTCATCTGTTGGACAAGCAATGATGTTATTTATAGTAAAATACAGGGTTACAATCGAAATAAATATAAATAGTTTTAATTTATTCACTATAACTCCCAATCAGAAAAGCAATCCCAAATCCGAAATCCCGATTCCCAATTCCTCAATCAATTTTGTAATTCACCAACAACTTCAATTTTTTTTTCTTTGCGGGCATCTACGAGAGCAATAATTATCACCGAAATAATCAGCAAACCAAACACAATTCCACCTGTCCAATATCCCCAGGATTCTCTGAAACGCAGAATTGCTCCGATTAAACCTGTGCCGATAGTTGTCATTAGTGTAATAAAAATTGCCATCAAATATTGTTTTTGACGGAGTTTGGTGTAAATACTTCGTGATGGAATCATTATAAAATCAAAGAGAAGACGTGGAATGTAGGCAAAATCTTTCCAGATTGATTTTTCCTGCTCATCTTTGACCAACATCACGCCGCGTCGCATTAAGAATAAATTAAAAACGGCGGACATTATCGAAATAACAATTGATGCGATAACGGTTTTTCCCGCTAAATTTGTTCCGTAATAAGTATCAAAATTGACTTGGATGATATATTCAAAAATGTGGCTGATGACGGTTATGATAAGTGGAATGGTAATCGTTGCGTGCCAAGGCGGTTCAATTTTACTGCCTTTTTGAATAACTGCACCGCCCATTCCACCGATTATCGTGCGGAAAGCAAATTGAATTCCGGCAGCGGCAAGGGCAATTTCTGCGCCTTTATTGTGATAGCCGATCAAAAAAATAAATGTGCGGATCAACCCGCTAAAAAGTGCTGATTTCCAATGCCAACGCAAAATCAGGATTTCAAACGGATGTCTGACAATATACTGCAACACCCCGCGAATATTAGTTTCGTCGTGTGTTGGCTCTGTTTCTAAATTACTCATTTTATTTCTTTACAAGCAGTTAGACGTTTGAGCGGTTAAGAAGTTATTTTTGTGTCGGAATGTTTGATAATTATGATTTCTATTTAATTTATGACACAAATTTTGACTTAATCACTTATTTCTCTAATCACTTACTTCTTTTCAGTTTTGGCGGCAATTTTGATGGTTTTTTCGTAGTTCTGATAAACTTCGTCAAAAACCGAATCCCAAGAATTTGCAATGACAAAATCGCGGGATGCTTGTTTCATTTTCGACAATTTTTCCGAATTGTCCATCAACTCAACGGTGTATTTGACAAAATCCTCAAAATTATTGGCGACAAAACCTGTTACGCCATCTTTGATGACAAATTTTGGTCCGCCGAAATTGCTGACAATCGCCGGAACTCCCGAACAATTTGCTTCCTGCACCACATTACCAAACGCATCGGTTTCGGATGGGAAGACAAAAATATCCATATTAGCATACATTTGGGCAAGTTTGTCACCCGTCACGAAACCTGTGAACTCGGCATTTTGCATTGATTGCTCTAAAAACTCTCTTTCATTCCCTTCACCAACTATCAAAAACTTAAAATTTGTTTTGCCTAATTCAAGCAAACGCTGTTCTAATTTGGGCAATAATCCGACATTTTTTTCAACCCGCAATCTGCCGACAAAGCCAATTCGTAAGATGCCGTCATTGACCGTTCGTTTTGCTGGAGAAAAAAAATCTGAATCAACTCCGCGCGTCATCAAAAATGCGTCTCTGCCTGAGCCTTTTTTAATCAGGTCGATCAATTCCTGGTTTGGCGCAAGGACAGTTTTCGGAATTTTGTAATAGAGAATTTCGCCAGCTAAAATTAATTTTTCGGCTAATCCGCTCAATGATTTACACCAATTTTCGGGTAAAAATCGGAACATTTTATCTAAACGTCGCGCGGCAAATTCGTGCAGATTCGTATGCCACGAGCCGATCAGCGGAATTTTTAATTTGTGCGAGAGAATCGCGGCAGTAATGCTGACATCATTAACCCCTGTTAAATGAATAATATCGGGCTGAAATTCTTCGAGACTTTGGCGAATCAATTTGAGATGACGATTAAAAAGCGGATCATATTTCAACCCTTCGTCCATCGGAATTGCGAGCGGCGAATGTTTCAAAGATTGCATCGTAAAATTGCCTTCGACCGTTTTTTCGGTTTTATCGCCTGCGTAGAAACATAAAAAAGGCAGTCCGCGCCGTTTGGCAAATTCGGTAAACTTTCTAAACGTCATCGCCGCTCCGTTGATTTCTAAAAATGAATCCGGGAAAAACGCGACTCTGAGATTTTTTTCAGCTTGAAGACTGTTTTTCATACAATTTTAGTTTAACTTTAGATTTTTAAAATGTGACTCAGACTGTGACACTTTTTTAACTGTCACAATCGATTTTTTTAACGCAAAGGCACAAAGACGCAAAGGAAAAGGCAAAAGTTAAAAATTAAAAATTAAAAATTAAAAATTTAAGAACAAATAAAAATTTAAATTTACCTAATAAAACTTTGCGCCTTTGCCTCCTTGCGTCTTTGCGTTAAAAATTTAGTTAAGTTTCTCAATTCTTTTGAGTTAGGAAAGATGTCTAGTCAGTAATTTTTCTTTTTTACTAATCCACAATTGATTTTTCAAATTATTTTGTTCATCGCCAAACGATTCAGGAACAGCATCTTCAGATTTGCTAAACATTTGATAGATCGGGCGAAGTCTTGGATTTCCAAAAAAACTGAGCGTAGAAATTATCCAACGAACCCAGAACGGACCGCCATATTTCCAGCCGTATTCAGAAAGTGAACGCATTCCGTTGCCGTCTATATCAAAATAAACCCGGTCAAACCAACGCTTTCTGCCTTCAGGAAAATTTTTGTGATAAGCCAAAATCTCGGCAAAAGACTGCAATTGGCGTGAACGCAAAGGTTGTTTATATTCCGGCAAAATCAAAATTTCGCTGTGTTTATCTTTTCGCACTTCGTCCGCGAATTCGGCAAAAGTCTTTGCTTTACTTAGGTTTAGCACCGTATTTGCCTGGCAACCGTGACGGTCTCCGCCGGTGCAAATCGGCAAATCTAAAGATTCTGCCAATTCAATGACCGCTTTATTTTCCGACCACGAACGGAAACCATTAACTTCCAAAGCGTGAATCCATTTTCCGTGTTCCGCCAAAAAGTTTTTCAGCAGAATCAGGTGATTTTCCGCGCCAGCCATTTCAATATCCCACAGCGGATGATTGAAAATAATCAGAACTTCGGGCATTTCGTTGAGCATCGCAAAAAGCTCGTGCAAACGCTCGTTATTCGGCACTTTATCTTTGCTAAATGTATATGCCAGAATCTGTTGCGAAATTTCCGCTGCCTGATCTTTTGGCAAATTATGCACGCCGATATGGAAAAATCCGTTTTGGTATGGAATCGTCCATTCCAGTGAAATCGGCGCAAGTTCGTTTGGTGTTTCTTGGCAAATTCTCAGATTTCCCTCAATCGCATCGTGATCGGTGATCGAAACAATTGCGTTCAAGCCTAATCTTTCAATCTGCGCTTTTTCCGCTGAATAAACCTCTTTTTCGGACATTGGCGGGAGCCAAAATCCTTTTTCAAAATCAATTTCTCTACCGTATTTCTCAAAATATTTGTCGCGTTCCTTTTGCCAAACATTTTTGACAATCGGAATTCTCTCAGCATAATACGGCACAAAATCAAGTATTTCTTTGGAAAATAAGGTATGACAGTGGAGCGAAATCCCTGCGTTTGATACTTTTTCCAAGTTTTTTTCTTTTTGCAAAATGTGTAATTTTGTGTTTTTTAGTTTCATACTTCCTCCTGAAAATCACAAATTATCAACTAAGATATTGAGTGTAAATTTTGAAATTGTTGAGTTTAACCGTTGCTTAACATTTTAACCGAAACTTAAGATGAGGTTGCCAAATTATGAAGATAATGTTTCAAATTTTGGAAATTTGACTGGAACGCGGGCAACTTGCCTGCTGTCCTTTCGGCGCGAAGCACAAAAGGACACTCAACTTGGATTGCTCAAAAAGTTGAAGGCAAAACCGACCTCCGTTTTCTCTCCAGTTTAACGTCAGCAATTTCACCATAACTTGAACAAATTCAACATATTTCTAACTCTGAGCGGTTAAGGTTAGCGTTAAATATTTTTTGGACATAATTTTATAACTAATTATCATGCCCCGTAGCCAACAATATGAATCCTATTGCGATAATGACTCCAACAGTAATCGCAATTTTCACACCCGTATTCAAATTATTCCCCTTAACTTGCTTTGCATTCGGATAAGGAACTTCACTAACCGCGCCTGTTTTGTCATTCGTGACGGAGAAACTTTCCTCGCCAATGTTGCTGATGTAGCCTTTTAACTTTGTGCCGTCCTTGAGTTTAACTTCAACTTTTGCCTCAGTTCCAGAGCCAAGTTTGGTAATTTGCGTTTTAACTTTTTGGGCAAATTTCGCTTCTTTTTCCGCTTTAGTTTCGGCAAAAATAGATGCGTTTAATGATAAATTGATAAGTAAAACGGTTAAGATTAGCGTTAGATATTTTTTGAACATAGATTTTTCCTAAATTGCTGATTGATAAGTATTTACTCACCTCTCGCATGTAAAACAGCTAAAAGAACGGCAACAAAGATTCCAGCAATAATCGCAATCTTCACACCCGTATTCAAATTATTTCCCTTAACTTGTTTTGCCTTTGGATATGGAATTTCAGTTGCAACGTCTGTCTTTTCATCAGTTACGACAAAACTATTTTCGTTGATTTGGCTGACATAACCTTTTAATTTCGTTCCGTCTTTTAACTTAACTTGAATTTTCGCGTCCGTTCCCGTTCCAAGTTTGGTGACATTTACTTTTACTTTATCCGCGAACTTTGCCTCTTTCTCAGCTTTAGTTTCGGCAAAGGCAACTGCACTGAGCGAAAGATTGAGAATTAGAAAAGTTAGAATGATGGTTAGATACTTTTTGAACATAGATTTTTCCTTTTGAAATGGTTTTTAGGTTTGGTCTTTGGGTCTGTGGCTGAATAATTTCAACTTTTTTAACCTTGCAAAAACCAAAGAACGAATGCCAAAGACCGATTTATTAACGGTAACATTTTGTTTGGAAAGATGTGTGGGTCACTGTGACAGTTTAATAAAGTGTCACAGTCAATTTAGGATGAAAAATCAAATATTTACAGGGATACAGGGGATAAAAAGGAATAGTTTTAACTTGTGTGCAACTTAATTTTCCTTAAATATCGCGTAGCGATTATTTGAATTTAGCCGTGTAATTTATTGCACGGACAGAGTTTAATTAATTCCCTGTCGCGTCAGCGACAACTGATTTATCGTTTATTCAATTGTCGCTGACGCGACAAAATTCCTGTTTTTCACTTCCCGTGCCTTAAAAGACACGGCTAAACTCAGTTTGTCGCTCTGCGACATTTAAGGAATCTAATGTATTTTCAATGACTTAGCAACAATATTATTTTTCAATTAAAGTTGCACACAAGGTAGTTTTAATTTTGATTCTTTATATCTTATCCGTCTTCATCCCCTTATTCCCTGTGAATATTTTGCTTTATTTTGTATTAGAAAGTCTTACAAATCCAAAAAATGAATCCAAAACAACTTGCGAAACGTATCAAAAACCGAGTAGAGTTTCGTTGAAAGTTTTATGAATTTAGAAAGTCTCATCGGGCAAACGCTCGACAGTAAATATTCAATCGAAAGAGAGCTTGGGCGCGGCGGAATGGGTGCCGTTTATCTAGCAATGCACATTGGAACGGAAAGACCTGTGGCACTAAAAGTTATCGTTCCGCAATTTATGCAGCGTGTTGAGTTTGTCGAACGGTTTCGTCGTGAAGCACGGGCGGCAGGCAGGTTAAGACATCCAAACGTGGTTAATGTGACCGATTTTGGTTTTGCCGAGACTTCGCAAGGGCGCGTCGCCTATTTGGTGATGGAATATCTTGACGGCTGCACGCTCGGCGAAATTTTAGAAGAAGAAAAACAACTGCCTCTGGGATGGACGCTCGATATTTTGGAACAAGTCTGTTCAGCAGTTCACGAAGCGCATGGTCAAGGCATTATTCACCGTGATCTAAAACCTGATAATATTTGGCTTGAACCGAATCAGCGCGGCGGTTATACGGTAAAAGTTTTAGATTTTGGGATTGCCAAGCTCGAAGAACCGATGAGCAGTGACGAAAACGAAAAAGCGTTGCTCAATCCGACCACAACTACGCCGACTCAAGCCTTGCAGCACGGCGACACTCTGGCTGATCAGACCAATGCTCAGACAATTATCGAAAATCGCAGTGCAACAATGATCGGTGAAGGCGGAACTCTGATTCAAAATCCTGTTAATGAAAAAGGAACCGCAATTTTTTCTGCTAACGATGAAAAAGGAACGGCAATTCTCTCGGTCAGTGATGAAAAAGGAACGGCAATTTTCCCTGCCGCCGAAATTTCTTTGGAAGATGGAACCGCGATTTTTCCAGACGAAAATAAAGGAACGCAACTGATTGAAAAGGATGAAAAAGGCACCAGGTTAATTTCAAATGCAGATACTGATAAAGCTTTGGGAAATCCTGCAACTGCCGAATTAACCAGAGTCGGAGCGGTTTTAGGCACACCGCTTTATATGTCGCCGGAACAGTGCCGCGGGGAAAAACTTACGCCTCGTTCCGATATTTACAGTTTGGCGATTATTGCGTATCAAATGCTGTCGGGCAAAACACCTTTTACGGGTAATTTTACCGAAGTAATGGATTCGCACAAAGAAGTTGCACCGCCACCTTTGGAAGCAAAAAAGATTCCGCGCAAAGTCAAGAAAGTATTATTTTCGGCATTGGCAAAAAATACGGATGAGCGTCCGCAAACTGCCGAAGCTTTCGCCAGCACTTTACGCGCTCATTCCGAAGGAATCGGAGCTTTATTTACAAAAGCTTTAGCCATTTACGGCGAACATTTGCCAAAATTTCTATTGCTCTCATTGATCCTGGCAATTCCTTTTTTTATTACTAATTTTGCCAAGGTTGTAGTTGATCTACTGGTGGCAACAGAAGCCGTATCTGCTAATGCAGTCTGGATAACTACCAAGATTGTTCTCTCTTTTGCTGATTTCTTTGTCAAAATGTTTTATTCAACGATGTTGGTTGGTGCTACAACCTGGATCGTTGCGCAAATTTTGGCAGTTCCGCTGCGTCCGATACAGATCAGAAATGCCTTTAGTGAGTTAAGAAAAAAGTGGAAACCGCTTTTGAAAACTGTCACGGTTTCTACTTTGTTAGCTTTATTCGGATTCGTTCTTTGCTTTTTCCCGGGACTTTATCTTTCGGCGAGATATATGCTGATTACTCCATCGATAATGATGGAAGGATTAAGCGGCAGAGTAGCCTTTCGGCGCTCGGTCGAACTTGTCAAACGTTCCTTTTTAACAGTTTTAGGGACTTCGCTGATCGTTTATCTGATTCCAACTATTTTAGCAATTATCATAAGTTTTGCGATTCAGGGAATTATCAAAGGATTTTCGCCGCAACCTGTAGAAAGCACAAAAATTGAACAAAAGGCGGCAGATGACGACAATGTAAATATTTCTGTCGGACCTCATGGAGTTAAAATCTCTGATGATGATAAAGATACCGAATCAGATAAAGAAAAAATGAGAAGAATGGAAAAAAGAGTCGGAATCGGAACCGCGATTTTTGAATTGATCTGGATGCCGATAATTTTTCTTATTTCCTCTTTTACGTCTATAATAACAGCGTTACTTTATTTCAAAACCCGTCAGGCAGGTGGCGAATCAATGCAGGATTTATTAACAAAATTTGAAGATGCCGAACATCCCCGCACCAATTGGCAACATCGAATCCGCGACCGTCTGATACAATCAGGTAGAGTAAGCAGCACAGAAAAAAGATGAAGATAGTTCAAAGTTCAAAATTAAAAGTTCAAAATTCAAAATTGGGATGGCGGAGTTTTTGTTTTCTACTGCTAACTGCTTACTGCTTATTGCTTACTGTCAACGCCCAAACTTTTCAAAAAGAGTTTAAGTTTAAAGCGGACGGTTTGATTGACGTTACTAATTTTTATGGGCGGGTTAAAGTCGAGGCAAAAGCAACCAAAGAAGGCGAAGACGACAAAGTTTTATTAATTGCTAACAGTTCAAAGACTCTCACCGAAAAAGATTTTGAAATAAATTCTGCTGGCGGAAAAATAAAAATCAACGTTAATCCGCAAAATGCTAAAACCAGACTTGATCTAACTGTTCAGGTTCCTGAACGCGTTCGGCTTAAAATAGAAACCGAAGAAGGCGAAGTATCAATTGACGGAAATATTTTTTCGGCAGAAGTTTTTACTGATACCGGAACGATTGCGACTAATATTCCTCTGGAAAATATCAAATATGAATTTATGTGGACTCAATCTCGTCCGCGTTACCTGAGCGATATTGACATCGAAGAAGTCAAAGAGAAATCAGCCGGACGTTTTGAAATTAAAGGCAAATTTGTGGACGAAGAAGCCATAAAAGCAAAAGCCGAAAAAGCAGCCAAAGAAAAAGAGAACGCAACCGAAACTACCGAACCAACTCCAACTCCTGAACCGACTCCGACCAAAGAGGACGACAAAAAAGATAAGAAAAAGACGATTGATGGAAACGCAATCTCATTAAAATTTTCGACTGCACGCGGAATCATTTTACTCAATGTCAGCCCGACCGAAGTTTCTTCTGATTTGCGCGAACGCCCGTTGACCGAAGCCGCTAAAGCCATAGTTCGCAGTGGTGATTCAATGCTGACCGAAGCTATTCGCCGTGCCAGCCCCAAATATTTCGGCGATTATCTAAAAACTTTGCCGCCGCGCCGGATTACTCCGAATTTAGTTGATAAACCGCGCGTTGAAAATAACGGAGTTGCCAAAATCAAACAAGTTATTGCCCGAGTGGTTGATTCAAATAACCGGGCGGTTGGCGGACTCGAAAAAAAAGATTTTGTGGTTACCGAATACGGCAAGGAACGCGAGATTTTATCAGTTGAACCAGTTACTGCACCTTTTAATTTGGTCTTGTTGTTGGATGTTTCAGGCAGTGTCGAGAATTATGTCAACTTTATTCGTAAAGCGGCGCGGAATTTTCTCAATACAATGCGTCCCAATGACAAAATTTCGATTGTCATTTTTAGCGAAGACGTAAAACAAATCTCAGTTTTTACGACCAATCGCAATCAGCTATCCGAATCGCTCGACACCTTTGATGCAGGCGGCGCAACGGCTTATTACGATGCAATTGCTTATACTTTGGTTGATACTCTCAAACCTTTCAAAGGCGAACGGACTGCTCTCGTAGTTTTATCTGACGGTGACGATAATCGCTCATTTTTGCCGTTCGATTCTCTGCTTGGCTCAATTCAGGAAAGCGGCGCACTCATCTATCCGCTTTATGTTCCTTCCGGATTAGTGGCGGCATCGGCAACCAATAGTGCCAGCCAAACCGTCGATCCGTTGCGAACGCGATATATGGGTTTGACTTCCAAAGCCGAAGAAGAAGGCGCACGATTAGCCAAAGTTTCGGGCGGAGTTTATTATCCGATTCGCCGTCTCGACGATTTACAAAAGGCTTACGAAGACATCGTAGTTCAATTAAGAACTGCTTACACAGTGACGTTTCGCTCAGATAGTTCCGATGTCGGAGATTCCGCTTCGCCTCGTTTAAGAGTTAAGGTCAATGTTTTAGGAACTTTTGTCAATCTCGGTGCAGTCACGGAAGTTTCAAACAAAGTAGTCAGTAGTTTAAAAAAGGAAGAACCAAACGATTTCAAATTTGCCCCGATTTCTTATTCCATTCCCCAACCACCACCGGAAATTACGGGCGAAATTACCGATATTCATTACAAAACGTCACTTGGCAATACTTTAAAAAAAATTAGCGCAGAAGGTTTTGATGTTAATAAATCTCCGCCTGCCTTTTTGTTTGGCGAGCTGGCGGTTAGCCGCTGGGTTTCGCCAAAACGCACTCGCTCTTACCCCTACGAACGCATTTACAACACTTTAACATCCCCCCGAAAAGCAACAATCATTCCAATTATCAAAGACGAAGGCAAAGACGGCGAACGCGACTTTTTGCAGTTTGATACTTTTTCGTTGATGAACCTGTTGGACGTGTATCTGATTCTTGGTTATTACAATGAGGCTCAACGAGATTCAAAAAATGAATTGACCGACCAGCAATTTGATAACGCATTCATTTTGAATAAATTAAACGAGCTGCAAAATTTCAAAGGAACTGCAACTGAATGGAATTTGAAAGAATTGCAGGGAATTGCCCAAATCGCGGAAAAAGCAAAGACGGCTTACGCAGAAATTGCCAAGCGAACTAGTGTTACACTTCACGATGAAAAAGGAATTGATAATTTTGTCATCAAAATCAGCAAAAGTTTAGAAGATTTCCGCACACTTTCGCGCCAAAAATCGCAAAAAGCCCAGGGACGCGAATTTGCCACGATTCAACCCAAAGAAGCCCTCTCAAGCGACACCAAGGCTCGTGTAACAATCAGTGATAAAGACGGCGGATTGTATTATTTCACTTGTGACGAAACTAAAATTGAAGGTAAAAATCTGACACTAATGGAAGCTAAACATACTATTCGCGCCAAAATACCCTCTGCCTCTGATATCAAAGACGGTTTAGTCAAAATGATGATTTACACCAATCTCAAAAATGTTAAAGTTGGAAGCGAAAATGTCGCATTAAAAGTTGCTCTGAAATTGACTTCAAACAAACTGGAAGGATCAATTTCTTCTAATGCCGAAGCGCAAAAAGTGGATGATTTTTTGCAAGTCAATAGTTTTTCTAAAAATCAAACAGGCTTTGTCAAAAAACTATTTCAAGAAGCAAAAGAGAATAATTTTGAGATAATTTTAGAACACGGAGAAACAGCCAATTAAATTTTTATCTAGAGTTATCACAAAAATCTTTGAAAATAATTTTTAATCAATTCAGGTAAAATATAAAAATGATTCGCAGTCCATTACGTTATCCGGGCGGAAAAAGTCGGGCAGTTGAAAAAATTGTCGGATTAATTCCTTCGTTTGATGAATTTAGAGAACCTTTTGTCGGCGGCGGCTCGATCTCTGTTTTTCTCAAACAAAAATTTCCCGCGAAAAAATTTTGGATGAACGATATTTATAGGGATTTAATAGTTTTTTGGCAGCAAAATCAGCTAAATTCTGAAAAGTTGATCGAACAAATTTGGAGTTGGAAAAACGAATATTCTGATGGGAAATCGCTTCACAAATTCTTACGCGATAACAAAGAAAATTTTAATGAAATAGAATTAGCTGCCACTTTTTTTATCTTTAATCGCATCACTTTTTCAGGCACGACCGAAGCAGGGGGCTTTTCAAATCAGGCTTATCAAAAGCGTTTTACGAACTCTAGTATTGAAAGATTAGTCGAATTACCAAAAGTTTTGCGGGAGGTGAAAATTACTAATCTTGATTACGAAGAAGTTGTTAATGCTGGTGGAGAAAATGTCTTTTTATTTCTTGATCCGCCGTATTTTTCCGCTACAGATTCTGCACTTTACGGAAAAAACGGACAGTTTCATAAAATATTCGATCACGAAAGATTTGCTAAAAATCTGCGAAAATGTCAGCATAAATGGCTTATAACCTATGATGATTCGCCGTATATTCGTGAACTTTTTTCGTTTGCCAAAATCACCGCTTGGAATTTAACTTATGGAATGAGAAATGTGACCGAATCTTCAGATCAAATAGGAAAAGAGCTTTTTATTTCAAACTATTCTTTGCCGATGAAAGATGAAAAAACTCAAATTACTTTGCCTTTTAATTTATGAAATCATCGCTTTTAGATTCACTATTTGACGAAGAAGAACGCGATCTATTTAGTTGATAGATTCCTCTTCCAAAATAGAATCAGTATCTTGGGCGGAATGCAAAACCCGCACAATTTCCAGATAATTACCAAAGCTCCGGTAAAAAATGAGATATTTCTCAAAGCCTTTGACAAACCATATCCGAATTCCGAAAAGTTTTGGACTTGAATAATTTCGTTCTGTCCCGATAAGCGGCATCTCGCATAAACGGTCAAAAGTTTCAAAAACCGCCTGATCAAATGCTAAGGCTTTTTTTACACTTTTTTCTGCCCAGAATTCACAATGAGAATCAATATCTTTTTCGGCACGAGGCAGTAAAAATAAGGCAAGTTTCATCAATCAACTTTTCCCTTTTCGAGTTTTTCGCGTAATGCTTGCCGTCTTGCGTCCAAATAATCTTGCGTTACTTCAATTGGTTGACCGCTTTCTAATCCTTCTAAAAGCAGAGTTTCCAAACGCTCTTGGGCTTTTCGTTTTTGTCGCTCACGGACGAGTTCACGAAACAGTTCGCTTGCCGAGCCATAATTTCCGCTAGAAACTTCTGCTTCTACAAATTCGCGCATCGGTTCAGGTAAAGAAATTGTCATTGTTGCCATAATTTTTAACCTCCTAACCAAGCAAATTATGATAATAGTTTTAATCTTTGTCAATAATTAAGAAAGATTCTTATTTTCGTGATATTTCAAACCAAATGTTATAATCAAAACCCAAATGAAATCATCGCTTTTAGATTCACTATTTGACGAAGAAGAACGCCGTCCACTAACTGTTTCGGAATTAAACGAACAGGTCAAAGGCGAACTGGAAAGGCGTTTTGCATCGGTCTGGCTCGAAGGTGAGATCACCAATTTTATGGCCGCAAATTCGGGGCATTGGTATTTCACTCTGCACGACGGTTTTTCACAATTAAAAGCGGCTTGTTATATTCGCAATAATCTGCGGATTCGGTTTAAGCCTTTTGATGGTTTGCAGGTGCGAGTGCGGGGAAAACTTTCCGTTTATCAACCAAAAGGCGAATATCAGATTTTGGTTGAATCGCTCGAACCGGTTGGCGAAGGCGCATTGAAAGTGGCGTTTGAGCAAATCAAGGCCAAACTTGCCAAAGAAGGCTTATTTGATGAGGAATTAAAACGCCGTTTGCCGTATTTTCCTAAACGGGTTGGGGTGGTAACTTCTCCCAATGGAGCGGCTTTTCACGATATTTTGAATGTTTTAGGGCGACGGACAAAAACGGTTCACATCACGCTTATTCCAACCCGTGTCCAAGGCGAAACAGCAGGCGAAGAAATCGAAAAAGCCATCAAGCTTGCCAATAAATTTAACGAAACTGCATCCGAAAAGATTGATGTGCTGATTGTCGGGCGCGGCGGCGGTTCATCAGAAGATTTATGGGCATTTAACGAAGAAAGGGTCGCCCGAGCAATTCGTAATTCCAAAATTCCTGTTATTTCCGCCGTTGGTCACGAAATTGATTTTACAATTGCCGATTTTGTGGCTGATGTTCGTGCCGCTACGCCTTCCGCCGCCGCCGAAATTGTGGCTGAAAACGAAGAAAATATTGAAGCATTTATTTTTCAGCGCACCAATGACCTTTTTCAATCAATCAATTACAAGATTTTGCAATCACGGAACTCATTGCAGGAATTGGCATTTGCTTCGGTTTTCCATGAATTCCCGCAGAAAATAAAAGATTGGCGTTATGAAATCGAAGATTTGAACGACCGATTAGAATCAAATTTTGACGATAAATTACGAAAAGATGAAAAGCGGCTGGAACTATTACGAAATCGTCTTTCGCCAATCAAATTAGCGGCTAAAGTTTCGGAAAATCAAACAAAACTGGCAATCTTGAGACAACGTCAAATCTCGGCCATTAAGGATGTTATTGATTCGAGTGATGAAAAACTGAAAATCAAAATGGCTTCGCTGGATGCACTTTCGCCATTGTCGGTTTTGAAACGTGGTTATTCAATTACCGAAAATGAAAAAGGTGAAATTTTGCACGATATTGAACAAATAAAAATAGATGAAAATGTGCAAATCCGGCTCGCTAACGGAAAATTAAAAGCAAAAATTTTGGAAAAGCAATAACACGCGAAGGCACAAAGAACACAAAGATAAACTCAAAACCAAAATGACTTGAGACTTGGGACTTTAGCCAACTTACCGTAAAATATCCTCAATGAAAGTTAAATCAGCAAATTACTTGAACGGAACAATTACGCTCCCCGGCGACAAATCAATTTCACATCGGGCGGCAATGTTTTCGGCTTTAGCTAACGGCGAAACTAAAATCGAAAATTTCGCGACTAGTGCGGATTGTGCTTCGACGCTTTCGTGTTTGGAAAAGCTTGGCGTAAAAATCAGACGCGAAGGCAATACAGTGTTTGTGCAAGGCGTTGGTAAAACAGGATTTACTGCGCCAACTGAGGATTTGGATTGCGGTAATAGTGGCACAACGATGCGGATGTTGGCAGGTATTTTGGCAGGGCAAAATTTTACCTCTGTTCTGGTTGGTGATGAATCGCTCTCAAAACGTCCGATGCAGAGAGTTATTCTGCCTTTGGAATTGATGAATGCAGAGATCATCTCCGATGAAAATCACGCACCGCTTCGAATTAACGGTAAAAATCCTTTGCGGGCAATTGAATACGGTTCAAAAGTTGCCAGCGCACAAGTCAAATCTTGTGTTTTGTTAGCCGGACTTTTTGCTGACGGAAAAACCGCTGTCCTCAATCCAAGATCAAAAACGCCTACGCCGAATTCGAGAAACCATACCGAATTGATGCTCAAATATTTAGGTGTGGATCTGGAAGAACGTTATATTAAAGATGAAAACGATTATATTCACAAAATTACGATTGACGGCAATTCGGAACTAACTGCCAGAGACTTAAATGTGCCTTCGGATATTTCTTCGGCAGCATTTTTCTTGGTCGCAGGTGCATGTTTGCCAAATTCGGAAATTATTTTGAAAAATGTTGGGTTAAATCCGTCACGGCGCGGAATTATTGATGTTTTGCAAAGTCTCGGCGCAGAAATTGAGATTTTGGACGAAAAAGTTTTGTGTAATGAAAAAGTTGGCGATTTGCGCGTTGTGGGAGGCAAGACCCTTGTTCCGAAATTGGAATCAAATATCATTAAAGGCGATGTAATTTCTAACATCATTGACGAGATTCCGATTTTAGCGGTTTTTGGAACACAATTGGAGAATGGTCTGGAAATTCGTGAAGCCGAAGAACTTCGCGTCAAAGAATCTGATAGAATCAAAACCGTAGTCGAAAATTTACGGAGAATGGGCGCGAACGTAGAGGAATTCTCCGATGGTTTACGAGTCGAAAAATCGAAGTTAAAAGGCGCAACTATTGATGCTTTTCACGATCACCGAATTGTAATGGCGTTTGCAATTGCCGGACTTTTTGCGACAGGCGAAACCGAAATCATCGGTGCAGAATGGGCAAGCGTTTCTTTTCCGGCATTTTTTGAGACGCTGGAAAGGATTAGAAAATGATTTTTTAGCCACAAAGCACACAGAGAGAAAGAAACTTAAAATCTTTGGGTTGTTATAAATAGTTGATTTAATAGTAATTCTTAATTTTCTATCTTTCAAAATTTCTCTGTGAACTCTGTGTTCTCCGTGGCAAAATTTAAAATGAATAACGGCAAAAATCGCATAGTTTTGACAGGTTTTATGGGAGTTGGCAAATCAACTGTCGCTAAATGTCTGTCTCACATTTTGCGAACTGAAAAGGTTGATCTGGATGATTATGTCGAGGAAAAAGAAGGATTAACCATTGCCGAATTGATTGAACAAAAAGGGGAAACATATTTTCGTGTGGTCGAAACCGAAAGTTTACGCGAAATTTTAGCCAAAGATGATTTACAAATAGTTTCCTTAGGCGGCGGAACCTGGATTTCCGAAAACAATCGAGAACTAATCAAAAATCATAAATGCACTTCGATTTGGCTTGAATCCGATTTTGAACATTGTTGGAGAAATATCTCTTTTTCAAAAACGGTGCGCCCCTTGGCAAAAGACAAATTAACGGTCAAAAAACTTTTTGATGAGAGGCAAAAAGTTTATTGTTTAGCAGACTGGCATCTTGTTGTAAAACCGGAGTTTACGTCATTTGACTTAGCGCGTTTTATTGCTGAAGAAATTTTGTGATAAAATTTAATAAAAATTTTGGTGAAAAAGTAGTTTTTGGGATTGACAAGAAAAAAAATTCCGTATAACTTCATCAAGAATTTTCAATGAAGTGTCTCGGCGAAAGTTTCAAAAAGCGGGTTAAACCATTGAGGTATTAACGCTTTCTGCTTTGTGAAGTGTGTCCGGGGCTTGAAATTCAACTTTAATTAGATAGATAGTTTTTCTGGAGGATAGAATGAAAAAGATTTTGACTATTTTATGTTTGGCGGCAGCATTAACCTTGTCTGCTTGCTGGGGCAAAAGTGATGCAGATTTGCAAAAAGCCGCTGATACAGCCGTTAAGGCTAAAGCTCCCGGCGTAACCGTAACCGTTAAAGACGGTGTGGCCACCCTGGAAGGCGAAGTTGCTGATGCTGCTGCAAAAACTGCTGCCGAAACAGCCGCCAAAGTTGATGGTATCAAATCAGTTACCAATAACCTTAAACTTAAACCTACCCCAACCCCAACACCTGCTGCTGCTAGCTCTGCCGATAAAACAAAAATCGAAGATGCTCTGAAGGCTAAAGGATTTAAAGATGTAACGGTTGACACAACCACCACTCCGGCTACCATTCGAGGAACAGTTCCTAAAGGTAAATTAGCCGAAGCGGTTAAAGTTGCACAAGAAGCTGCCGGAAAACCGGTTAAAAACGAAGTTACTGAAAAGTAGTTTTGGGTAAATATAAGGAGTAAAAAAAATGTCATTGGTAGAAAAATATCAATCACTTGTAGATTTAGCCACCAGTCTTGGAGTTTCAGGACTCAATGTTTCAGAAGGCGAAGGCTTTTTGACAATTGAAGGTGCAGCAGATAGTGCAGATTCTAAAAAAGCGCTGTGGGACAAATACAATGAAATTGACCCTGACTATCGTTCAGGTGATCTAGTTCTGAATATTTCAGCCCCGGAAGCCGCTTCAAATACCTATACCGTTCAATCAGGCGATAATCTGAGCAAAATCGGTAAAAAATACGGTGTTAGCTGGAATGCGATTTTTGAAGCAAACCGCGACAAATTAGATGATCCCGACAGAATTTTCCCGGGACAAGAATTAACTATTCCTGCTGAGTAGTTTTTTCGATTTAATTGAATAAACAGAAAGGTCTGTCAGTTGAATGCTGACGGGCTTTTTTGTTTTGCAAATATTTGAAATCTGTTACATTTATGCTGATATTTTTTCCATCGGAGGTTTCATGAAAATTCTTCTCAAAATATTTTTGCTAATCCTTCTTTTAACTACTTTCGCTCATAGCCAAAACACATCCAGACTAAAGAAAATTAAAGAATGGGAAAAAGTTACTTATCAACTCAAACAATCTAAATATTCGTCTCAAAAACTGCAAGACCGATGGCAACAACTTATGGAAGAAATTATTTTTGTAAGTGTTGAAGATAGTGCAGAATCCAAAAGAATTGGAGCAAAAGCAGTTAGACTTTTTTCTAATAGAATGATTGATAGGTTGTTAGATAACTCAGATAGTTTTGGAGCATCAATTTATCCCTTTACCGAAATTTCAAATTATTATTTTGCGCCGCTACTTAAATACAAAAATAAGTCGTTTATTATGCAACGAAACTTTACGGTTAAAGAAAATCACGGATTAATTACTGACATCGGAAAACTGCCAATTGAAAAAATTAATGAAAAAAATGAGGAGTTCATCGCCCTTACTAACTATCAGCCACCTAGCAAAATAAGCGATATAAAAAATGAATTCTCCGCGAACGGAATAATTTTTCGCCAAAACATTCCTGTAAAAATTGGAGAAACTTATCTTTTGCGGGTGATTAGTTATGAGCAAGGTGATGGAATTTTCGCTCTCAAAGTTCATCGAAAAGACACGGACGGAAGTATTATTATTTTCATTAAAACTATCAAAACCTTTGCGATACCAAAGATTCTTCGACCTTCGATAAATGACACTCCCGCCGAAACTGTAATGGTTGATGAGAAATTAGTAGCCAAAGTTACTAAAGCATTAAGACAAAAAGGTTTTAAGAATGTTCAGATTGAAATAGCAAATCAGAGGCTTACAATCAGCGGAACTGTGCCAAAAGGGAAATTACCAAAGGCAGTAAAAATTACCCAAGAAGCTGCAAAAGTGCCGATAATAAATCATGTCACTGAACAATAACGAAGGAAAATATTAGTAAATCAAAAATCCATCAAAAGCCCATCCTAAATTTCCGTTGTAATCCACCCGACACCAACGCCCTTTTTTGCTGGGAGCAGCATTTTGACAAGCTAGAACCGTCACTGTTGCACCGTGCGGAATTTGCAAAATTCTTTCGCCGACATCGGCACTCGGAGCGGTTCGTAAAGCTAAAAAGCCATCATTTGGCGAATTAACACGGGCGGTTACTTTAGTTGATTGCGGAGTTGTATTTGAAACGGTTGGAACGGAATCTCTCGCATTTTTTTGCTGCTGGACTTGTTTTTCGAGATTGGCAATTTTGTCTTTTAACTTTCCAGCCTCGTCAGGAGTCGAATTTGTTGAAATATTTGGAGATTGATTTGGAGTCTTATTAGAAACGATTTCCGGTTTACCGCTGTCTTTGAGCAAAAGCCAGGCGATTACTGCGCCGCTTCCTAATAAAACCAAAAGTAAAAGTGCAACTAATAGTCCAATTATCAAACCGCTTCCGCCTTTTTTGGGTGGCGTTTGATTTTGATAAGTTGGCGGAGCAACAATGGTTGGAGCCGTATCCTGTGCAATATTTACCCGGATCGGATTCTTTTCAGCCGTAAAAGAAAGCGTCGGAACTTCGTTGTCAAAAGGAATCAGATTTGCGCCATCAACCAAACAAAAACTTAGCGTATCGTCTGAATATGTAGTTTTACAAACCGAACATTGTTTCATAAGTATTGAGACACGATTAGCATAATATAAACTTGCTGATTTGCAAATCTATAAGTCTGATCAAAATTCATCATCCATTTTTGAAATCTCACGCATCTTTTGGCTCACTAAATCATAAGAAAAACCTTGGCGTAACAAATAATCGTAAAATTTCTTGGCATCTTCGCGGGTAGCGGGTTTCCCTTTCAGACGCAATCGTTTAGCAATGGCGCGGTCAATCAATTCGTCTTCGGGAATTTCTTCAAATGCCTTTTCCAAAGCATTTTCGACTGTTTCCTTATCAAGTTTTTTCTGTGAAAGTTTTTGCTGCAAAAGCCGTTTACCGATTGGCTTTTGACGAAGTTGCGAGGATGCCAAACTCTTGGCAAAAACTTCGTCATTCAAATAACCATAGAATTTTAATTTTTCGATTACTTCGTCAACAATTTGTTCATTTGTCCAGTCTTTTTCCAATAATCTTTCGCGCAATTCTTTGATGGAACGTGCTTTATAAGTGAGAAGATTAACGGCCCGGTCAAAAGTTTTTTGCCGAGCCTTTTCGGGATTTATTTCACGTGGAGTTTCTTCGTCAGATTCAGTGCGAGGCTTTTTGTTCCATTTTTTTTTGAACATAATTAGAAGTTTCAAGTCGAGAATGAAAGTTGAGTAAGTCACGGAAGTTTAGGAAGAAAATCTTAAACTTCCTAAACTTTCTAAACTCCTTCAACTTTCCAAACTTCTCTACAAACCTTTTTCCGCAATCTCAATTGCTTTGACCAGCGCCCGAGCTTTATTGATCGTTTCTTCGTATTCTTTTTCAGGAACTGAATCAGCAACAATGCCTGCACCCGCTTGGATATAAGCTACTCCATCCCTCATTTGAAGCGTCCGAATAGCAATGCAGGTATCTAAATTATCATCGTAATCAATGTAGCCGACTGCACCTGCATAGACGCCGCGCGGAGTCGGTTCAAGTTCCTTGATAATGTGCATTGCGCTGACTTTTGGCGCACCGGAAACTGTTCCTGCAGGAAAACACGAAGCCAAAGAATCAAATCGGTCAAAACCTTCGCGCAGGGTAGCTGACAAACTCGTCACCAAATGCTGAACGTGACTGTAACGCTCAATCGTCATCAAATCTTCGACCTCAACCGAACCATATTCGGCAATCCGCCCCAAATCGTTCCGCCCCAAATCAACCAACATTACGTGTTCGGAAATTTCTTTTTCATCCGAGCGCATATCTTCACCCAAAATCCAATCTTCCGTTTCATTGATGCCGCGCGGACGAGTTCCGGCAATCGGACGATAGTCAAGTTTTTTTCCACGACAGCGAACAAGCATCTCAGGCGATGCGCCGATTAAAAGTTCTTTGCCGAATTTTAGATAAAACATATACGGCGAAGGATTTGTGGTCCGCAGAGCGCGATAAATATTGATTGGTTCCGACGAAATTTTACGGCTGAATCGTTGCGATAAAACAACCTGGTAAGCATCGCCTGCCAAGATATGCTCCTGAATCTTTTCGACGCTTTCCATAAAGCCTTTTTTCGTCCAATTCGATTCAAATCCTTTCGATTTCTCGGCATTCCCATTTTTATTACTAACCGGAAATCTGGCTGTTTCAGCTAATAAAAGTTCGATCCGCTCGGTTTCTGCAACTGCTTCATGATAAAGTTCTTTGAGTTTTGCTTCGTCGTCCTTAGCTTCGTCGGTAAAAACTACAGAAACGATTTCGATCCGCTGTTTAAGCCGATCAAAGGCCAAAATCGTTTTGAAAAACATCCAGACTGCATCATCCCGATCATAATATTTATTGTCATCCAAAATCGGTTCAAACCAACGCACTGCGTCATAGGTCAAAAAACCCACCGCGCCGCCGCAGAGCGGTGGCAATCCTTCCCGATGCGCCAGTTTATTTTGATCAAAATGTTCGCGAAAAAACTCAAATAAACTAACATCTTTTAAGGCTTTAGCGGCACCGTTTTTTTCGATGGAAAGGTCGCGGTTATGAACCCGAACCGTCATCAAAGGATTTGCCGCCAGAAAAGAATACCGCGCCAAGCGTTCACCGCCTTCGACTGATTCCAGCAAAAAAGATTGTTCAGCATCACCGCAGACACGCATAAAAGCACTGACAGGCGTGTGCAAATCCGCCAAAACGCTTCGCACGATTGGCACAACATTGCCGTTTTTCATCTCGGCAACAAATTCTTCAAAGTTTTTGGGGCTGATTTCAAGCATAAAAATTATTGTTGAATAAATGGTAAAGCGTAATTCGTAATTGGTAAAGCGGTTTATAAAAAACTTGTCATAGATTGGACAAAAGAGTAAGATTCACTCAAATTCGCCGGAGGTTCAAAATGTTCGCAAACAAGACCTTAATTGCAATCCTGATCGTTTTATTGCTCTTTGAAAACATCATCGCTCAACAAAATCCAAATTTAACTAATAAACAATCTGAAATCTCAGCCCAATTACAAAAAGATACGGTTGATTTTCTACGCCAGACCATCAAAGAAATTCCCAATCTCAAATCCGAAGAAAATCAGCAGTTTTTTACGATTGAAACCGCACGGCTTTTAAGAAAATATGATGAGAAAACCGCTCGTCAAATGCTTGAGCAAGTAATGTATGAGGTTAAAAAGTCACTTGGAAGAACAGCAGAAAAATATAAAAAAGCAGTCGAGGAATTTAAAAAACAGGCACAAGTTAATGCCAACATTAATTATGGCGCAAACAGTCGTTATCCTACTAATGCTGCTAATGCCGCTTATAATTCATACTATGCAAATAGGGCCTCTAATAAAATTGCAAATACTGCTGCAACTAACGCCATACCAAATTACGAACCGGAAATAAATCTCTATGCTACAGGCTTTTTCAATGAATTTCGGAAACTTTCTAATTTACGAAAAAGTTTAATTGAGAATTTAATCGAATCAGACCCGAATTTGGCGTATCAATTTTTAACTGAAACCTCCAAAATGATGCCCAAAGAATTAGAACCATACAGCTATACTAATTCTACCTACGGTTTTGAGAATAGAATCATCTATAAAATGCTTGAAAAAAATGAGGTTGATAAAGCTCTGCAAATTGCCCGTGATATTTTAGCTAGAGACTTTTCCGAAGGTTTTTTGAGTATCTTAAATTCAATTTATGAAAAGGATGCGGTTAAAGGAAGCACACTTGCCGAAGAAACTTTGCAAAAGCTCAGAATCTCTCCCACAATTTTTCAACTTACCATTTTTTTCAATACAGCAGAATCTTTCAAAGACGAACCTCAACCGCTCCTCAATGACAAATCCCTTCATGAATTAGCTAAATTATTAGGTCAAATTGCCCTAACTCAAATAGATGGCTCTGAACCCAATTATCCCGCAAGCAATAACCCATTGTATTATGCCAGAAGAATTAAGGAGTATGCGCCCCGCGAGTCGCTACAACTTTTGCAAAAATCCAAACAAAAGCGATATAACAATTCAAATCGGATTTCAAATACGCCATATTATGCGACAAACAGAGCTTATCCAGCCAATTATTCGGCAAATTATCCATATGCGATGAATACTATGGCAAATCGTCCGGCAAATTATCCACCAGTTAATGCACTGGCAAATGTGGCTAATGCAGTAGCAATTGCAGCTAATAGGGCAGCAAATGCTTCATATAAACAACCAAAGACTACGCCAACTCCTCAAATAATTGAGTCAATTCCCCCGAACGAATTCGAATGGGAAAACAAAGACTCTTTAATCCAAAAACTCAGGATCGGCAAATTTACCGCCGAAGAACGAAAAGCAGCTATCAAACTAGCCAAAGAATATGCGTTTGCCAGCAATCCTTGGGGATATTCCAGAGCTGACGGACTTGTTTCGGTAGTAGCAGAATTGGCTCGATTTTCATTATTTAGTGCCGACAAAGAAATTGCCGATGCATTGATGAAAGAAGCTGAAACTTATGTGCGTCCTGAGACGAGCAATGCTCTTGATTATGCAAAAAAATTGATGTTGGCAGGCGGCTATTCTTCGCATCAGCCCGAAAAATCTTTCGCCATAATAGAATCTTTGGTTTCAATTAATGAAGTCATTGAACACGCTGTCAAACTCGGTGTATTTCTTGATATGGATTCAACTTACATGCAAAATGATGAGGTTAGTGCACTCTATTTTTTAGGAGAATTCGGAGCCGCACAAGCCATTTCCAGAGAAGGTGAATTGCCGATGTTTATCCAAAATCTGGCTCAAGCAGACTTTCAGCGAACTAAAGGCTTAGCCGACAAATTTGCAAAACCCGAATTCAAAATGACGGCTAAAATGTTGATCTTAGAAAGTTTATTAGGAGAAATACACAACAATTACCGTGACTATAACTATTAGCTTTTAGTTTAGGAAGTTCAAGGAAGTTAAGGAAGTAAGTTCTCCCTCCCCAACTTCCTAAACTTCCTGGACTTTCCCAACTTCCCCAATTCACTAACCCAAACTCGTTCCCAACAACCATTGACCGCCGTCAACAACGAGCGTCACACCGTTGATATAATTGGCAGCATCTGAGCATAAAAATAATGCCGAATTTTCAATGTCGGCAATTCTGCCTAATCTTCCAAGCGGAATTCGTTTTTTGATTTGCGTCAAAACTTCAGGTGTTGCTAATCTTCGCATTCCTTCGGTGTCTTCAATCGGACCCGGCGCGATTCCATTAACTCGGATTCCGTAACGTCCCCATTCTGCCGAAAGGTTTCGCGTAATAGCATCCACGCCTGCTTTTGCTGCCGAAACGTGAATTTGCATCGGTGTTGCAAGATAATGAAGCGTGGCACTGATATTTAAGATTTGACCTTGCGATTTTTTGAGTTCTTCAAAAGCGGCACGGCAGACATTAAAAGTTCCTTTGGTATCAATATCAACCACCGTTCCAAAACCGTTTGGCGAAAGTTCTTTGGCAAAGCAGAGAAAATTACCTGCTGCACCATTGACGACAATATCAATTTTGCCGAACTTTTCGACGGTCGCGGCAATTGCTTTTTCAACCGCTTCAAAATCACGCACATCACAAGCGACCGGAAAACACTCGCCGCCGTTGTCATTGATGACTTTTGCCGCCGCTTCCAGATTTTCGATTTTGCGCGAAGTAATCGCTACTTTTGCGCCTGCTTCTGCCAGTGCGCGGGCAACGCCGCCCGTGATTCCCGTTCCGCCACCTGTTACAAGCGCGACTTTGCCTTGTAAAATATTGTCTTTGAATATAGTTTCACTCATATTGGCAAAATATTAACACATAAAGCCTCAAAATTTCTAAATTCGGTAAAAACAAAAAAGGCACGAAGACTGTGCCTTTTAAGTAAGATAACTTGATTTCGATATTATCTCATAAAGAATCCAAGTAACCAGTATAAAACTATGAAAATAATAACTGTGCTGATGATCCCACCGCCTAATTTCCAAGCGCCTAATCCTGCTAATCCACCTCTTAATAAACCCATAACTCAAATTCTCCTTAGCTGTAATATTTTGATACATATCAAATGTATTAATTATGGATAGAGCAAATGCCGTTCCAAACTTTTTTCGGAGAGTCGTTTTGCTTTCAAATCTCGCTTTTAAATACAACTTTACCTTGTAAAATGTTATCTTTGAAAAATAATTTGATTTTGAGATTTAAAGATTTATCGAAAAGAAAATGAACCAGTATTTTAAAAAGGCAAAATTAATTAAAACGCTCACCTTTTACTTTTTACTTTTTACTTTTTACTTTTTACTTTCTGCTTGTCAAACAGTTCAAAAGACAGATCTGCGCACACTTGCACCAGCCGAAACACTTATTTATTTGGAAACGAATGATTTGGGTGAAACTTTGCAGACTTTGACGAACAACAAATCTTTTCAACAACTTACTAAAACTACTCCAAATTTTTCTGCCTTGAAAAATACACAAATTGCGGTAGTTGTCACAGGTTTTGAAACTTCGGAAAAACAATTGACGGATGAATCGGCAATCTTAAATTTCAAGCCCCGTTTCGCAATGATCGCGGACACACACACTTGGGAATCTACCGCAATTTCATTGGTCGAAAACCAAATCGGACGTTTTGCCAAGGAAAATTACGGCGATGATGTTAAACTCGATAAAGGCGAGAAAAACGGCATTAAATTCTTTCATTGGACGAGCAAAGATAATCGAAAGATCTTTGCCAGCATTACTGGAAGTTTGATCTATATCGGCAATGACGAAACGATCATTGATAAATGTCTGGCAGTCAAAAAAGGCGAGGGCGATAATCTTTTGAAAAACGAAAGCCTATCGCGTGTCCGTGAAAACGTCGGCGAAAATAATTTAGCAATCGGCTATATTTCACCCGATGGAATCGCACAGCTTGCCAATTTAGCCGGAGTTTCAACTGCAATTAACGCTTCAGAAGAAGATTTGGTGCGCTCATTTATTGCTAAAATCTTGCCGACAATTTTGCAAAAAACCGCTAAAGAAGCAAGCTGGACAGCCCGCAAAACTGAACAAGGAATCGAGGACAAGATTTTTATTAAGACCGACACGGAAATTTCGAGTATTTGGAAAGAAACTTTGGCGGCTAAAAATGATTCAGCTTTTCAATCCGCCCAATTTTTACCCAACGAGGTTAATTCTTTTACCCGCTATAATTTGCAAAACTCCCAACTTGCCTGGAAAAGTATTTTGCTGACTACTTCCAAACAGCTTGATGCAGTAAGCGGAAAAATTCTGACCCAGGTTTCGGGCAGTTTTTTTGAACCCTACGGTGTAGAAAATATCGAAACTTTTTTGAGCGCAGTCGGCACAGAAATTGTCACCGCAAATTTTGACGAAGAAGGTGACAAAAGTGTAGTTATTGCAGAAGTTAAAGATGAAGAAATCTTAAAAAAATCAATTACCAAAGAAATTAATTTCAAAACGCCACCGACTAAACAAGGCATAGCAAATCTCTGGCTATCGGAGGATAAAACCCTGTCAGCAGCATTTGTCGAAAATCGTTTGATCTTGGGTAATTCGGAAAGTATTTTGAAATGCCTGCAAACCAAAGAAAGCGGCAATAATTTTACCAAAAGCGAATATTTTCAGCGTTTTGCCAAAAATAATGCGATCAGTATCACCTTTGCCAAAGACTCTGATTCAGCCGAAAAATTAGTTGAAATTTTAGGCGAGCCGAAAGCAGAAAATAAAAGTGTGGATAGTTTTTACCTGACCGAAACCCGTTTTGACAGCAATGGAATGGAGCGCAAAACTGTTTCGGATTTTGGATTGATCGGAATGATTATTGAACAGTTTAAGAAAGAAAACTAAAAATCCAACAACCTTTGCAAAAAACCTTTTTTACTTTTGACCTTTTGCTTTTTGCCTTTTGAAAAAGCTGCCCAATGATTTTCGATCCACGCTTCGGATTCTTCAAAAAAAGCAAATTCCCTTTCATCACGGCGAAAAGCCGGTGTGTGGCTGTAACGTCTGCCGTTAAGGTATTTAGTCGGATGTTTGATATGCAGCATTTCGTGATACATCACACATTCAACCACAAAACGAGGCACTCGTTTATCGTCTAAAGATTTGCTGATAGTAATGGCATTATGAGTCGCATCGTGATGCCCTAAAATCCGATAAGTATTTTTACCGGACCAGGTTAAAGTTGGTTTCGGAATCGCATTTTGAAAATAAATTTGATTGAGCAGCGTAAAAATTTGTTCCAAATCATAATGTGTGCCTTGTGAACCGATCAAAACTTTACGTCCGCGCGACTTTCGGGATTCGATTGATCTTTCGCGTATTTCAGCTTTTTTTGTAAAATCCTGAAAGATTTGTGAAACACTCACGGGGACTTTTTTTTGATAAAGTTTACGGAGCAAAATTTCGGCTAATGCCCGATGTAATTCCAACGGCGCATCCTGCAAAAGATCGGAAAGTTTAACCTGAATTAAATCGTCACGCAGACGAATTCGATTGTTTATGCCGACATACGGATAAAATTCGATCTTCAAATTTGGAAGCGGGCGTGGATTTTTGATGGAAATGATTAATTCCTGGTAAATTTGCCGAAGTTCTTCTATTTCAACACTCATTTAGAAAAAGTTTATCACTGTTAATCATTTTTTAACGATAAAACCTTGACATTTCATCAGTTAAAATGATATTCAATTAGTAGGAGCATAACGCCCTTTCGCGATTGCTTCAAATCAATTAAAAGAAATGCCTGTTCGTGACTCGAATTTGAGTTTCAAAAACGATTCCCCGATTCCTGATGCACGCGGGCAAATAGTCCTCTCAGCCATTATCAGCGAACATCTTATCTCAGGCGAGCCGGTCGGCTCAAAAGTTGTCGCAGAAAGGTTTGCGCATTCAGCGGGTTGGAGCTCAGCAACAATTCGCAACGTAATGAGCGAGCTGGAAGATGGCGGTTTTGTCGAACAGCCCCATACCTCCGCCGGGCGCGTTCCGACTGACAAAGGTTATCGGTTTTATGTAGATAATCTCCTTGGGGTTTTGAGTCTTTCCACCGAAGATTTGAATTTGATAAATCGAGAGCTTGGTTTAAGCGAATTAGATATTTCCGATAAATCTGATCGTTTGATGGAACGCACTTCGCAGTTACTTTCAGTTCTTTCAGATAATGTTGGAATCGTCATTTCGCCGAATTTAGCCAATGACTATTTGCAGCATATTCAGTTTGCCAACCTATCGGACAAACGAATTTTGGTGGTGATGGTTTCGGCTCCGAATATTGTGCATAACAAAATTATTCGGCTCGAAGAAACTATTAGCCAGGAAGACCTTGACCGCACTTCGCGTTATATCAACGCCGAATTTGCAGGCAAAAGTCTGGCGATGATCCGGAGTGAAATTCTTCGACTAATGCACGAAGAAAAAGCACTTTTTGACAAATTATTGCAAACGGCAATGATACTTTGTTCACAAAGTATTGAGAGTGAAAAAGATACTATCGGCGAAATTTACGTTGACGGAACTTTGAACATTCTCACTAAGCCTGATTTTTCCAATTTTGAAAGGTTGCGCGAATTGCTTCGCACGATTGAAGAAAAATCACGTCTGATGCAGATCTTGAATGAATGCTTGGGACGCGATTTATCCGCTAAAGGAAATGTTCAGGTTGTTATCGGAAGTGAAAATTCAACCTCTTCGCTTCAGAATTGCACTTTGATAACGGCTCCTTACCGCATCGGAAAAGGCGACACATTAGGAACTTTGAGCGTCTTAGGTCCAACCCGGATTGAATATCCGCGAATGATTGCGATCGTCAGCTATATTTCCAAAATCCTCGAAAAAATGATGCTTGATGAATACTCGGTCTCAAAGAAAAATTAACTATTAAACTATCAAAATGAACCCTGATTACGATTCAATGAATAAACCCAAATATTCTAATAACTCGAACTTAAATGATTCGGGTTCGATAGATGCCTTTCTCAAAGAGTTAGAAGCAAAAGAACGAGACCTCGATATTTCTTCGCAAATGATAGTTGAAATAGAAGAAACGGACTTCGCCCAAGATGAATTAGCAGAACTCGAAAAGTTACTTGAGACATTTACACCTAATAAAGATCTGGATAATACCGTTCCCCAGATCACCAATAGTTTTTACAAACCGAATTCTAAAACATTTTCTGATCTCGAAGCAGAAATTGAAAAACTCAATTCGGAAATGTCAAAAATGTCGGCTGAAAAACAAGAGATAGCCGAAACAATGCGTCGCCGCAGCACTGATTTTGAAAACCTCAAAAATCGAACTGAACGCGAACGTGCCGAAATATTTCGGAGTGTTTTAAGTAATCTGGCAGTCAAAATATTACCCGTGATCGATAATTTAGAGCGGGCATTAAATTCAGCAAGCAAACACGTTGAGGTAAAATCACCGGATTTTCAACAATTTATTCACGGAATCGATCTAATCAATCATCAACTAAGCGAAGTCTTAGGAGAAATGGGCATTAAGCCGATAATCTCAGTCGGAAAACCTTTTAATCCTCATTTTCACGAAGCAGTAGCTACTGCTCAAAACAATGAATTACCACATAATACTGTAATCGAAGAATTATTGCGCGGGTATCAAATTGACGATAAAGTCATTCGCCCGTCAATGGTTAAAGTTTCAGATGCGTCAACTCCCGCATCTCCGGATGTCACCTTGGAAATTGAATAATAAAAAAATAAAAAGGACTCAATAAATATGGGCAAAGTAATTGGAATAGACTTAGGCACTACGAACTGTTGCGTTTCGGTTCTCGAAGGCGGAACAATTCAAATTATTCCAAACAAAGAAGGAGGTAGAACTACCCCGTCTGTGGTTGGTTTTACCGAAAAAGGCGAACGGTTAGTAGGTCAAATCGCTAAACGCCAAGCCGTCACCAATCCAACTAATACTCTTTTTGCAATTAAGCGTTTGATTGGACGAAAGTTTAACTCACTTGAGTCTGAAAAAATGCGCGAAACTGCTCCGTTCGAGGTGGTCGAAGCTCCAAATGGTGACGCACATATCCGTGTGCTTGACCGCACTTACAGTCCACCGGAAATCTCGGCAATTGTTCTGCAACGCCTGAAACAATCAGCCGAAGAATTTCTTGGGACGACCGTCACGGAAGCAATTATCACGGTTCCGGCATATTTTGATGATTTTCAACGACAAGCAACCCGTGATGCCGGAAAAATTGCAGGTTTAGAAGTTGAACGTATCATCAACGAGCCGACGGCAGCCGCTCTGGCTTACGGATTCGGCAAAAATCGTTCCGAAAGAATCGTTGTTTATGACCTTGGCGGCGGCACGTTTGACGTGACCATTTTGGAAATCAATGACGGAGTTTTTGAAGTTCTTTCGACTTCAGGCAACACGTTTTTGGGTGGTGAAGATTTTGACCAGCGAATTATCAATTGGGTGGTAGAAAATTTTAAACTCGAAAACGGCATTGATTTGAAAGAAGACCGGCTGGCTCTGCAACGCTTAAAAGAAGCGGCAGAACGCGCCAAGTGCGAACTTTCATCTGTTACCGAAACCACTATTAATCTTCCATTTATCGCGGCTGATGCAACCGGACCAAAACACATCAATACCGTTTTAACCCGCTCAAAATTTGAAGATTTAGTTAAAGATTTAGTGGAACTTTCGGTTGAACCATGTCAAAAAGCTCTGTGGGATGCCAAGCTGCAAGCCAGCGATATTGACAAAGTTATTTTGGTCGGCGGACAAACCCGTTCTCCGATTATTGCCCGAACCGTTACGGAATTATTCGGCAAAGAACCTTCTTCGGAAATCAATCCTGACGAAGTTGTGGCCATCGGCGCTGCCGTTCAGGCAGGTGTGTTGTCCGGCGAAGTAAAAGACCTGCTGCTGCTGGACGTGACACCGTTAAGCTTGGTCATTGAAACGCTGGGCGGCGTTTACACCCGGTTGATCGAGCGCAACACGACGATTCCAACTCGTAAATCCGAAACATTCTCAACGGCGACTGACAATCAAACCTCGGTTGAAGTTCACGTCCTGCAGGGCGAACGACAAATGGCCAGCGACAACCGCACACTAGGCAAATTCCATCTGGTTGGAATTCCGCCTGCGCCGCGAGGCATGCCGCAAGTTGAAGTAACTTTCGACATAGACGCCAATGGCATAGTCAACGTTTCGGCAAAGGATAAAGGCACCGGACGCGAACAAAAAATCACCATCACGGCTTCGTCGGGTTTGTCCAAAGACGAAATTGACCGGATGATGAAAGACGCCGAATCGCATGCCGAGGAAGACAAACGTAAACGCGAGGCGGTTGAAACCAAGAATCATCTGGATTCAATGATTTTCAACACCGAAAAAATCATCAACGAAAACCGCGAGAAGATTCCGGTTGGATTGATCTCCGAAGCCGAGGCGGCAATTGCCGAAGCCAGGAAAACTATCGAATCGAACAGTTCGGATCAATTCCAGGCTCAGTTGGATGCTCTGACTCGCGTGTCGCATCGCATTGCAGAGGCGCTTTATCAGCAACAATCAACCAGCGGTTCGGAAACTGATGAACAAGCCCAG